>CAMDDY010000282.1 GCA_945893125.1 Bordetella parapertussis | reverse complement strand
CGCATATCCCGCTGCCGTCGGCGGATTTACTGGAAGACAACACGATACCGTCGGTGGAGCGCGTGGTGAGAGAGATACGCGAGAAGATTGATTGAATTTAGGGCAAGGGCGTGAACGAGTGAACGGGTTAACGAGTGAACGAGTGAAGTTCTCCCTCTTCCTCCGGGAGAGGGCTGGGGTGAGGGAGGCTCTTTTGATTGCCCACCCAACGGACACGTGTAGGTTTGGATATGGGGTGGAAAATGTTTCGTAACCTATTGTTTTTATTGTGTTTTTTGTTGCCGTCGTTTGCCGGTGCTGTTGACAGCATTATTGTCAATGGCAAGATCGTTACCGTCGATGATCGCTTCACCATCGCGCAGGCGCTGGCGATCAAAAACCAGCGCATTGTCGCCACCGGCAGCAACGCGGACATCCGCAAACTCGCTGACGCGAATACCAAAGTGATCGACGTCAAAGGCCGCACGGTGATTCCCGGTCTTATCGACAATCACTCGCACTGGATACGTGCCGCTGAACACGACGAGTTGCGCTTTGATGGTGTGACGTCGCGCAAGCAGGCGCTGGCGATGATCAGTGAGCGCGTGCGCACGGCCAAGCCCGGCGGTTGGGTCAGCGTGCTCGGCGGCTGGTCGGAGGAGCAATTCACCGATGAGCCGCGCGGTTTTCCGCTGGGGGAGCTGGACAAGCTCGCGCCCGATACGCCGCTGGCGGTGCAGTCGATTTATAACCACACCTATCTGAACACCGCCGGTTTGCGCGCTGCGAAAATCGACGAGACCACGCCGAACCCGCCCAACGGCACAATAGAAAAAGACGCCAGCGGCAAATTAACCGGCGTGGTGCGCGGTGCGGGCGGCGTGGCGTTTGTCGCCGGCAAAGTGCCCAAGCTTGAAGCCGAAGCGCGCGCGGTCAATGCGCGCAAGCTGGTGACGTATCTGAATTCGCTCGGCCTCACCGCGTGGGGCGATGCGGGCGGGCGCGGCATGACGGCAGGGCACTACGAACCTTATCGTCAACTTGCGGAACGCAACGAGCTCAACATCCGCGTGTTCTGGACCACCATACGCCAGCCGAGTACGCCGGAGCAGGCGGATAAAGTGCTGGCGGAAATCCCGACGCTCAAACCGTTTCAGGGCAACGATTATTTTGATCACATCGGCTGGGGCGAAACGGTTTATAGCCCGGTGACCACGCAACTGCTGCGCGTGCAAAAGGAAGTCAAACCCGATGCGCTGGCGCAAATGGTGCGCATCGCCACCGCGCTGGCGCAGCGCGGCATCTACCTGAACTCGCACGTCGAGATGCACGGCCCCATCGAGCAATTCATGGCGGCCTACGAAGAACTCAACAAGGTAGCGCCAATCAAGGGGCTGCGCTGGAGCCTCTCGCACCTCGATCAGATCGACGAGCAACAATTGCAACGCATGAAGCGTCTGGGCATGACCGCGCAAATCCACAGCCGCCCGCTGATACAAGGCGTGCTGATGCACAAGGTTCACGGCGAAGCCGCATGGGACATGCCGCCGTTTCGCCGCGTGCAGGATAGCGGCATCGTGTGGGGGCTCGGCTCCGACGCGACTGCGGTGACGACCTCGAATCCGTTCTATACCCTGGGCTTTGCCATCACCGGCAAAATGGTCGGCGGCCACCATGTCAATCGCCAATCGATCACGCGCGAAGAAGCGCTGATCGCGCACACGCGCAGCAACGCGTTTATTTTGTTTCAGGAAGGCAATCTCGGCTCGCTGCAAAAAGGCAAGTATGCCGACCTGCTGGTGCTGGATCGCGATTATCTGACCGTGCCGGCGGATGCGATCAAGGATTTGAAGCCTGTCATCACCATGGTGGGTGGCAAAATCGTTTACGAGGCCAAGCAATAGAATGAACATCATCATGCCGCAACTCGGTGAAACCGTCACCGAGGGCACCATCACCAAGTGGTATAAAAAAGCTGGCGATTCCGTTAAGGCCGACGAGACGCTGTTTGATATCGAGACGGATAAAGTCAGCACCGAAATTCCCTCGCCGGTCGCGGGCGTGATCGAAGCGATACTCATTGGCGAAGGCATCACCGCGAAAGTGGGCGTGACGCTGGCGGTGATACGCGAAAGCGGTGGTGTGGCAGCGCCCAAGTCGGTAGCCGCTGCTGCGCCGACCGTGGCGGCAGTCACCGCCGCACCAGTACGCAGTGCCGTTGTCGCGCCGCCACGCGCCAATGCCGACGAGCGTTTGTCACCCGTGGTGCGCAGGCTCGTCGCCGAACATCAGCTCGATGTGTCGAAGATCAAGGGCACGGGGCGCGATGGCCGTGTGACGCGCGACGATGTAACCGCCGTCATCAGTGGCGTACCGGTCAAGGCCATAGCCATAGCCACATCCACCGCATCCGCCGTACCCGCCGCTCCTGTGCTGCCCACACCCGCCGCGCAAGCCGGCGACACGTTGCCGCTCAACGCGGTGCGCAAGCGCGTGGCCGCGAACATGGCCAAGTCCTGGGCCGCCGCGCCGCATGTGCTGCAAGTGGTGGAAGCGGATTTTTATCGTGTCGAGCAGGCGCGGCGCGAGCATGGTGAGGCATGGAAAGCGCGCGAAGGTTTTCTGCTCACCTACATGCCGTTTGTCACGCGCGCGATTTCGATTGCGCTGGGCAAGTTTCCCAAGTTGAACGCCACCTTTAACGGCGACAGCATCACACTGGCGAAGCGCATCAACATCGGCATCGCGGTTGATCTGAATTTCGACGGCCTGATGGTGCCGGTGCTGAAGGATGTGCCAAATAAATCGCTGCCGCAAATAGCGCGTGAAATCAATGACCTGGCTACGCGCGCGCGCGCGGGTAAGTTAAAGCCCGATGATCTCACCGAAGGCACTTACACCATCAGCAACAACGGCTCGTTCGGCACGGTAATTACCGCGCCGATTATCAACGTGCCGCAAGTGGCGATTATGTCCACCGACGCGGTGCGTAAAAAACCGGTGGTGATCGAGACGCCCGAGGGCGACAGCATCGCGGTGCGCCCGGTGGGCGTGCTGGCGCAAACCTTCGATCATCGCGCGCTCGACGGCGCGTACTCGGCGGCGTTCCTGCGCGAGGTGAAAACGATAATCGAGACGCGCGTGTGGACGCAGGATTTGCAGGCGTGAGCGCGTAATGGAATTTGTAGGGTGGGTTAGCCCGGCTTTATTGGGCGTAACCCGCCAAGCGATAGTGCGACTGGAAATAATAACTACACGAACCCGCCATCGCATGCACGCCGTTGAAATCATTCCGATGCAAGCCGCGCTCGGCGCCGAGATTCGCTGCGGCGATGTGCGCCATGCCGATGATGAAGCGATAGCGCGCATCCGGCAAGCGTCGCTCAGTCACCTGGTGGTGCTGATTCGTGCGCAAACGCTTTCCGACGCCGAACTCAGCGCGTTCGGCAAACGCTTCGGCGAGCTGCAGTTGTCCAACCCGTTGCCGAGTCCGCTGGCGAACGAAGGCCAGGCCGCGCAAGGCGGGCGTGACGACGCGTATCCCGAAGTGACCGTGGTTTCCAATATTGTCGAGAACGGAGTCGCGCTGGGCGGATTGGGCGACGGTGAACTGGTGTGGCATACCGATATGTCGAGCTTTGCCGCGCCGCCCAATCAAACCCTGCTGCACGCGCTCGAAGTGCCGTCCAGCGGCGGGCGTACCGGGTTTCTCAATATGTATGATGCGTACGACACACTCGCGCCGGCGTTGAAGTCGCGCGTGCGCGCGCTGACGCTTAAGCACGATGCCACCATTGATGCCGCGGGTTATGTGCGCAAGCCGTTCGCGAAACACAGCGATATCGACTTGCGTTCCGCGCCCGGCTCGGTGCATCCGCTGACGCGCACCAACCCGGAGACGCGCCGCGACTGCCTGTATCTCGGTCGCCGCGCGCGGGCGCGCGTGGTGGGGCTTGATGATGCCGCGTCTGAAGCGTTGCTCGATGAATTGTGGGCGCACGCCACGCAGGCGAAATTTGCCTGGCGCCACGCGTGGTTGCCGGGCGATCTGCTGATGTGGGACAACCGTTGCGTGATGCATCACCGCGAGCCGTTTGATCCGGCGGCGCGGCGGTATTTGCATCGCGTCGTCATCAAGGGCAGCGCGCCGGTTATGATGTTGTGAATTGGCTTGTTTAATTTTCAAAGAGGATGAAACCATGAGCGTACGCATCGGCTATCTGTTACCCACCCGCGAATCCGTGATGGAGGGCCGGCCCGAGGCCGAGCCGCTGTTAAACCTTGCCGAGCGCGCCGAAAAGCTCGGCTACGATTCGGTGTGGGTTGGTGACTCCGTGCTTGCGCGTCCGCGCCACGAGCCGATCACGCTGCTGGCCGGCGTGGCGGGGCGCACTAAACGCGTGAAGCTCGGCACGGCGGTGCTGCTGCCGGCGCTGCGTAACCCGGTGCTGCTGGCGCATCAGGTCGCCACGCTCGATCAGGTCAGCGCGGGCCGGGTCATCCTCGGTGTGGGTATTGCGACGGATGTGCCGAATATCCGCGCCGAGTTTCGTGCCGTCGGCGTGCCGTTTGAAAAGCGCGTCGGCACGCTGATGGAAGGCATGCGGCTGTGCAAGGCGCTGTGGAGCGGCAAGCCGGTGGATTGGGAGGGTCGCTGGCACATCGAAAAAGGCGTGCTGGGACCTACGCCGCACCAGCCGGGCGGCCCGCCATTCTGGGTTGCCGGTTCCGTGCCGGCTGCGCTGGAGCGCGCCGGAAAACATTTCGACGGCTGGTTTCCGAACGGGCCCGACGCCAAGGTATGGGCCGAGCAGTGGCGGCAAGTGCAGGGCCATGCGCGCGAAGCGGGACGCAAGCCGGATGCCGTCGAACCAGCGGTGTATCTCACGCTCACCGTAGACGAAAACGCTACGACGGCGGAGGGGCGCATGAATAACTTCCTCGCGGGTTATTACGGCAGACGCCCCGATGTAATGAAAAAACATCAGGCGTGTTTCGCCGGCTCGGCGGGCGCGGCGGCGGAGTGGCTCAACGGTTTTGTGCAGGCAGGCGCGCGCTCGATAGTGCTGCGCATCGCCGGCGACCATCAGCGGCAACTGGAAATCTTCGCAAAAATACGCGAGCAACTGACGGCCTAGTTGCCATCACTTACACATTGAGGAAAATTCGCCTATGAAACCCGTCAAAATCGGCGACGTCAGCGTTTCCAGCATTATCGAACGTGAAGGGCCATGGCGCGCGCCGAATATCATGTTCCCCAGTGCCACGCCGGACAAACTCGCCGAAGTGATGGCGCAGGTGCCGGATTTCGCCTACGACCGCGCCAAGGATTTGCTGTGCATCACCTATCAAACCTTTGTCGTGCGCACACCGCGCGCCACCGTGTTGATCGATACCTGCGTGGGCGAGCACCAGCGGCGCCCGCCTGCGCTGCTGTTTGATAAAAAGCCCTGGCTCGATGGCTTCGCGCAACATGGCCTCAAGTTCGAGGACATTGATTACGTGTTCTGCACCCATCTGCACGTCGATCATGTCGGCTGGAATACGCGCCTGGTGAACGGCCGCCTGACGCCGACGTTTCCCAATGCCAAATATGTGTTCAGCCGCAAGGAATACGAGCACTGGAAGCAGGAAACCGATCCGGGCTTTGCGGCGATACACGAAGACTGCGTGCAACCCATCGTCGATGCGGGGCAGGCGCTGTTGGTGGATGACGCCTATGTGCTGTCGGATGAGCTGTCTCTGGTGCCGACGCCCGGCCACTCGCCGGGGCATGTGTGCATTGATCTCAAATCACGCGGCGAGCGGGCGCTCTTCACCGGCGACATGATGCACCACTGCGCGCAGGTGATCGCGCCGGACTGGAGTTCGTGCTTCTGTTATGACGTGAAAGAATCCGCCGCGACGCGCTGGAAGTTTTTTCGTGAACATGTGAATACCGATACGCTGGTGATACCAACGCACTTTCCGGGGACGACGGCGGGGCGTATTGCGAAGCGGAACGATACGTTTGAGTTCAGGTTTTTGGCGGGTTGATCTTGGCGTGTATCAACATAGGCATCAAATGATGCTAGAATTGATGTAACCCACTGGAGATTTCCAATGAGAACCACCGTAACTTTAGATGATGGGTTGTTGGCCAGGGCCATCAAGCTGACAGGCCCGCTCGACCGTTCCGCGTTGTTGCACGAGGGACTGAAGGCGCTCATCGAACGCGAAAGCGCCAGACGCCTGGCAAAACTGGGTGGGAGCCAACCCAAGCTGAAAGTCCCGCCGCGCCGGCGCCAGGAGACCGCCGCTTGATTTTGGTCGACACGTCTGTGTGGGTTGACCATTTTCGCGTGGGAGACACGCGGCTGGCTGATCTGCTGGAAGGTAACGCAGTTGTCATGCATCCCTTCATCGTGGGCGAGATTGCCTGCGGCAGTCTGACGGATCGCGAGCAGACGCTGGATTTGCTCCAGCATTTACCGATGGCGGCGGTAGCGGAATCTGCGGAGGTGCTTGGCTATATGGAACGCCATCGTCTCCATGGAAAAGGCATCGGTTATGTCGATGTTCACCTATTGGCGTCTGCGGCCCTGGGCGGAGCAAAATTATGGACGCGCGACAAGCGGCTACTTGCGGTCGCACGAGAACTTGATTGTGCGGCGCCGGAAGGCGGCGGACATTAGTCTTTAATTCAAGACCGCGCATTGTGCTTAAACCGGAACTCACCAACCATTATTAGTCTCTGGTCAGCGT
>CAMDDY010000281.1 GCA_945893125.1 Bordetella parapertussis | reverse complement strand
ACCTTCTGCACCATCCGCTCCTATCTCGATACCATGCACAAACAGGGTCATAATATGTTCGAGGTGCTGCGCCAGACTTTCATAGGGCGTCCACCTTCGCCTGATTCAGGCTGAATAGAGACAAAAGAAAAACACATTGACCCTGATCTGTTTGATCTTTTCTTGAAGTCGGGCGTGTACCTGCAGTTCGCACAAGCGTTCCTGGCGCCGGAATTTATTGACGAGGTTGATATACGCGCGTACGTTAGCGAGCCAGCGGCACCTTAGACACCGGGGGGCTTCGACTATCCCCCCCCGGGGGGGGGATGCGCGAGGTGATCGATAGCGTCGAGTTTACCTAAGCCGCGTATCGTGGCCGAAGGCGTGGAGCACGAGGAGCAGTCCCCGTATCGGCGGGCGCGCGGTATTGATTACGGGGAGGGCTATCTGTTTGGCAAGCCTATGCCCGCAGACGAATTTATAGCGTTTGTGCGGCGTTCGAAACAAACCGCCTCGGGGTAAAACGGACGAGGCGTATTTGCGTCGTTTTACTGCATATGCTGCCCGCCGTTAATCGCGATGTTGGCGCCGGTGACAAAAGCCGCTTCATCGGAACAAAGATACGCAACGAGTCCCGCGACCTCTTCCGGCTTGCCCAAACGCCCCAGCGGAATCTGCGGAATGATTTTGCTGTCGAGCACTTCTTTCGGGATTGCCATCACCATTTTCGTGCCGATGTAGCCCGGCGAAATCGTGTTCACGGTGACACCTTTGCGCGCGTATTCCAGCGCGGCGGCCTTGGTAAAACCGTGCATGCCCGCCTTGGCGGCCGAGTAATTGGTCTGGCCAAACGCGCCTTTTTGGCCGTTCACCGACGATACGTTGATGACGCGTCCCCAGCCGCGTTCGGCCATGCTGTCGATTACCGGCTTGGTCATGTTGAAGACGGAATCCAGATTGGTGTGCATCACCGCGTCCCACGCGGCCTTATCCATTTTACGGAAAGTGGTGTCGCGCGTGATGCCGGCGTTGTTGACCAGCACGTCAATCGGCCCGCACTCGGATTGAATTTTCGTCACGGCTTTTTGACACGAATCAAAATCGGCGACATCGATTTCATACGCCTTGAAATCGAAGCCCTGTTTTTTCATGTCGGCGAGCCACGCGTCGCGCTTGGTGTTGCCCGGCGAGCAGGTGGTGATGACCTGGTAGCCCATGCGCGCAAGTTTGATGCAGATGGCCTCGCCCAAGCCGCCCATACCGCCGGTGACAACTGCTGTGCGTTGTGTCATGGTGAATCTCCTCGTTATAAAATATCGTTATAAAACATATACTTATGAATTCATTGTGACCGCTCCAGCGGCGCCGCTTGCTCGCGCACGTAGCGCCCTGGCGCCGCTTCGATTTCAGTGTAACCCGCGCCGCCTAGCGTTTTCCGTGCGGGAATTTTTTCGCCGGCGTGTTGCGTAAGCCAGGCGCTCCAGTGCTTCCACCAGCTTCCCGGCTGCTCGGTGGCGCCGGCGAGCCATACGTCTGCATCCGTACTCGGTGTGCCGTCGCTCCAATAATTGCGCTTGTCGCGCGACGCGGGATTAATCACTCCGGCGATATGTCCGCTGGCGGCGAGCACGAACGTTTGTTTGCCTTGCAGCAAGGGCGTGCCGGCGTAAGCGGTTTTCCACGGCACGATGTGATCCTCGCGCGTGGCGAGCAGATACGCGGGCGCATCCACGCGCGTCAGATCGAGCGGCACGCCGCACACCGTGAGTTTTGCGGGCACTTTGAGATTGTTTTCAAGATAGGTGTTGCGCACGTACCACGCATACATCGCGCCGGGCAGATTGGTGCTGTCGCTGTTCCAATGCAGCAGATCAAACGGCGGCGGTGTTTTGCCCTTGAGGTAATTATTGACGACGTAATTCCAGATCAAGTCATTGGCGCGCAGGCTGGCAAAGGTGATGGCGAGCTCGCGGCCCGGCACCACGCTACCAGCGGCGAATTGTTGTTCGCGATTTTTCACATAGGCTTCGTCGATGAATACCGACAGCTCGCCGGTATCGCAAAAATCGAGCATGGTGGCGAGCAGGGAAACGCTGGCGACCGGATTTTTGCGCTTCGTGCGCAGCACGGCGATGGCAGTGGCCAGCAGCGTGCCGCCCACGCAAAAGCCGAGCGCATTGATTTTTTTCACGCCGCAGATTTTGCCTGCCGTGTGGATGGCGGTGATGATGCCCTGTGATACGTAATCGTCCCAGGTGGTTTTCCCCATGCTCGCGGGCGCATTGCGCCACGACACCATGAACACGGTGTGACCCTGCTCCACCGCGTAGCGCACCAGCGAATTTTCCGGCTGCAAATCGAGCACGTAAAACTTGTTGATGCACGGCGGCACCATCAGCAGCGGACGTTCGTACACCGCGTCCGTGGCGGGGCGATACTGAATCAATTGCATCAATTCGTTTTCGTAGACCACCGCACCGGGCGTCACCGCCAGATTGCGGCCCACCTCGAACGCGGTCTCGTCCGTCATCGACACCATGCCTTTGGGCAGGTCGTCGCGCAAATTTTGCAGGCCTTGCGCGAAGCTCGCGCCGTGCGTCTCGGCGGCGAGCTTGAGCGCCTCCGGATTGCTCCACGCGAAATTGGCGGGCGAGGCGGCGTCTATCCATTGGCGCAGCAGAAACGCCGCCTTTTTCTTTTCGTGTGTGTTCAGCTCGGCGCCGGCGAGTGTTGTCAGCCATTGTGAGGTGATCAGATACGATTGCGACAACCACTGAAAATACGGCTCGCGCCATTCGGGTGCGCGAAAGCGCCGGTCGGGCGCGGGCGCATCGGATGGCGCTGCTTGTGCCGGCGGCGCGGGTTGCGTTAACAGAGGCGCGCTCATGCGCGTCCACAGCGCGAGTTGCTGCTGGTACCACGTTTGCTGCAAGGCTTGCCAGCGCGCCGGATCGCGCGCGTAGTCCTGCGCCATTTGCCGCAGCAGGGTGGTTGTGTCAAATGGCGTCCCATCGTGGTTGATGGGTTTTAGCATGGCCGCCAGCAATTGCTGCTGAATCTCAGCCAGGGCTTGAAACGCGCCTTGCGCATCGGAGGAGGTAGCCATGGCGCTAGTTGCACAAACCTTTGTCGGGAAACGGCTATTCTACAGGGGCGCTCAGGCCGAATTACCCGTGCGCGAGTTCGCCCACCAGCCAAATGGTCGCGATGCCCAGCGCGATCAGCGTCACTTGCTGAATCGTGGCACGAATTTCCGGACGCCGGTGCAGGCCGGGGATTAAATCGGCCACGGCGACATACAGCATGCTGGCGGTGGCGAGCGCGATCAGCGTGTTGATCCATTGCTCCATCGTCTGCAAGGCGAAGTAGGCCAGTGCGCCGCCGACCACCATCGCAGCGCTGGACAGCAGGTTAAGCGCAAACGCCTGCCGCTTGGTGTAACCCGAATGCAGCAAAATCAGAAAGTCGCCGACTTCCTGCGGCACCTCATGCGCAATGATGGCAATCGCCGTGACGATGCCCAGTTGCGTGTCGGCGAGAAACGCCGCCGCGATCAACACGCCATCGACAAAATTGTGAAACGTGTCGCCGATCAGAATCATCATGCCGCTGCGGCCATGATCGTGATGATGCGCCGCGACGGCGGCGGGCGCCGGTGCGTGCGCATGCCCTTCGTGCGGATCGTGCGCTTCGCATTCCTCGATATGGCAATGCCGCCACAGCACCAGCTTTTCGAGGATAAAAAACAGCAGCAGGCCGCCGAGGATGGTGGCGGCAGTGACATGCAGATTGTCCGAGGTATTAAACGCGTGCGGCAGCAGTTCGATAAACACCGCGCCGAGCAACGCGCCCACCGCAAAGCTGATCAGCACCGGGATTTGCGCCGCGCTCGCGCGTGAGGCGATCAGCCACGCGCCGGCGACCGAAACAATGCCGCCGGCGATGGTTGCCGCAAGTATCCAGGTGAAGGTGGTCATGGCGATGCGTGAATCGGCGCGCGCGAGCGCCGAGGAGTGTCTACTGACAGAGGGACGTGATTATACGTTAATTCAACGACTTAGTTGCTCATTGCTTTGCTGCCGCCAGATAAGCGCCGCCATACGTCCGGTGATTTTGTCGCGGCGATAAGAATAAAAGCGCGCGGGGCTGGAGAATGTACACAACCCGCCACCATACACTTGGGTCACGCCAACTCGTTCCAGCGCGCGTCGCGCAAGTGTGAACAAATCGGCGAGCCACTTGCCCGGCGCGTGTGCAACAAATGCAGTGGCGGCGCCAGAGTCATTTTCGGTGAAAGCATTAAACACCTCCGCGCCGACTTCAAATGCCGCAGGGCCGATGCCGGGGCCGATATACGCCAGCAGATCGGCCGGGTCGTCGCCTGCATTTTTCATCACTTGCACGGTGTTGGCGATGACGCCGCCGGACAGGCCGCGCCAGCCCGCATGGGCCGCCGCCACGCGCGTGCCCGCGCGGTTGGTGAACAGCACCGGCAGGCAATCGGCGATCATGATGGCGCAGACGGTGTTTGCTTCTTGCGCGACGCCGGCGTCGGCATCGGGGCTATCGGTGATGGCATCCGCATCGACCACGCGCGTGCCATGCACTTGCCGCAGCCACCTGGGCGTTTGCGGCAGATGCCGTTGCAGCAGGGCGCGGTTTTGCGCGACCGCTTGTGGATCGTCATCGGCGCGCAATCCCAGGTTGAAACTCGCGTGCGGGCCACTGCTGACGCCGCCGTTGCGTGTGGTGATAAACGCCTTGACGTTGGCCGGCGCGGGCCAGTCGGGCACGATCCAGTCGTGGCCGGGAATGTTTGGCGCGTCTGCCTTCACGTGCGCAGGGGTCATGCGGCGTCTTTCAGGCCGGCAATCAAGTTGCGCATATCCGCGGGCACGCGTGCGCTCCAGTTGCGGCGGCGTCCGGTGGCGGGGTGCGTGAGTGCGAGTTTTTCCGCGTGCAGGGCCTGGCGCGGGAACACCGGGGTTTTGCGGCTACCGCCATACACCGGATCACCGACGATGGGGTGGCCTATCGATTGCAGATGTACTCTGATTTGATGCGTGCGTCCGGTTTCGAGACGGCAGCGCAGCACGGTGATCTGGCCGATATGCTCCATCGGTTCGTAGTGGGTAATCGCGGGTTTGCCGTTGGGCGCGACGGCCATGCGGGTGCGCTGGGTTTTGTGGCGGCCAATCGGCGCATCGACGCTGCCTTCATGCGCGACAAAGCCATGCACCACCGCAACGTATTCACGCGCGACGCTGTGATCCTGCAACTGGCGCACCAGCGCGGTTTGCGTGGTGAGCGTTTTGGCCACCACCAGCAGGCCGCTGGTGTCCTTGTCGAGACGATGCACAATACCGGCGCGCGGAATTTTTGCAAGCAGCGGTGCATGTTGCAGCAGCGCGTTGAGCAGCGTGCCGTCCCAGTTGCCGCTGCCCGGATGCACCACCAGCCCGGCCGGTTTGTTGATGACGATCAGGTGATCGTCTTCAAATACCACGTCGATGGGGATGTCCTGCGCGCGAAACGAGGCGATTTGCGGGTCGGCCATGGGCGCGACGGTGACTTTTTCGCCGCCCCACACTTTTTGGCTTGAGGTGGACGTGTTGCCATCCAGCGTGACGCGGCCTGCCTTGACCCAGGCGCTGAGGCGGCTGCGGGAGTGTTCGGGAAACAAATTCGCCAATGTCTGGTCAAACCGCATGCCGGCGCAATCGGCGGGCAGTACGATAGCCGTTGTGGGCCCGGTTTCGCCCATTGGCACGACCGGCGACCCCGGTTTTGCGCTATAATTTTTCACGATTTTTCAAGGCGATATTTCCATGATTCGGCATAGTTTAACCATAATTCTGGCGCTGTTGATGGGCTGGCAGTTGGCCGCGTGCGGCCTGTTGGGCGACAAATCCGATGCAACCAAGGGCTGGTCGGCGCAAAAACTGTACGCCGAAGCGCGCCAGAGTCTCGATGAAGGCGGCTACGACAAAGCGATTGAATATTATCAAAAGCTCGAAGCGCGTTATCCCTATGGCCGCTTCGCGCAACAGGCGCAGATTGAGCTGGCGTATGCGTATTACAAGGATAAGGATATTCCAGGCACGGTGACGGCGGCGGACCGTTTCATCAAGCTGCACCCGAATCACCCCAACGTGGATTATCTGTTTTACCTCAAGGGATTGGCGAATTTTAACGAGGATCAGGGCCTATTCGGTTTTATCAGCAATCAGGACATGACGGAGCGTGACCCCAAGGCGGCCAAGGACGCGTTTGACGCCTTCAAGGAACTGGTCACCAAGTATCCCGAGAGCAAGTATGCGCCGGATTCCGTGGCGCGCATGAATTATCTGGTGAATGCGCTGGCCTCGCACGAGGTGCATGTGGCGCGGTATTACATGAAGCGCAGCGCGTATCTGGCGGCGGCGAACCGTGTTCAGTTTGCGATGAAAACCTATCCGCAGGCCCCGGCGAACGAGGAAGGGCTGCTGCTCATGGTCAAGGCGTATGACGCACTGGGCCTGAAGGATTTGCGCACCGACGCCGAGCGCGTGATGATGAAAAACTACCCCAACAGCAAGTACCTGAAAAGCGGGGGCGGACGCGATGTGCCCTGGTGGCAGCTCTGGAACTAGTACTGCGGCCGGGAGATTGGCATCGGGCGTAGCCGCGTGTGCTGCTACACCGAATGCCGAACGCTAATCGCCGAACATTCAAGCAGCTTCGTATCCTGCCTCTACAATCGCGTGTTTGAGTTGTGCCGGACTGGTCAGC
>CAMDDY010000280.1 GCA_945893125.1 Bordetella parapertussis | reverse complement strand
TGCACGCACCCGCAATCATAGGTGCAAGCGGGCATCGAGCAGAAGGAAAATAGTCAGACTTCGATCAACAACGAAGGAGTCGGTCATGGAATCAATTCAGCATCGGGAACCCTGGAACAAAGGCAAGTTGGTGGGTCAAAAGCCGCCGCTCAAGCACGACAGGCCGCAGAGATCTATCCGACAGTCGAAATGTTACTTAGAGCGCATTTCAAAATGAAAGCGCATGATTTTGTATGAATTTCCAACAGATCATAGAGCAAGCGATGGAAAGAAAGGCTTCATGAACGAAATCCAGCCTTTCGTATCGCATTTTCAATCGACGGAATTGATGCAACCAAGCGATAGAACGTTCGACAACCCAGCGCGTTTTGCCCAGACCGCTGCCGTGGGCGGTGCGTCGCTTGGCCAGCACCGGACAGATACCCTTATCCCGAAGGGCGCGGCGATGGGCGGCCGAGTCGTAGGCGCGGTCTGCTTGCACACGGTCAGGACGCCTGCGCGGGCGCCCGCATCGACCACGCAGGGCAGGTATAGCACTGACCAAGGGCAGCAACTGCGTCACATCATGGGCATTGGCCGACGTGAGTATCGTTGCGAGCGGGATGCCCCGAGCATCCGTGATGAGGTGGTGCTTGCTGCCGGCTTTGCGCCGGTCAGTCGGGTTGGGGCCTGTTTTTTTCCCCCATGCATGGCACGCACGGACGAGCTGTCGACTATCGTGCGCGACCACTCGATTTTCCCTGCCGCCTGCAGGTGGGTGAGTAACGCTTGGTGTAGCTTTGTCCACACCCCTGCGCGTTGCCATGCCACCAGGCGTCGCCAGCAACTTACCCCCGAGCCACAACCCATTTCCCGGGGCAAGGCCGCCCACGGAATCCCGGTTCGCAGCACGAACAAAATACCCGTCAGGGCTTGCCGGTGGGTGATGGGCTTGCGTCCCGGATGCAAACGGCGCCTGCGCTTTACCTTCGGCAGCAGCGGCGCTACGACTTGCCAGAGTTTGTCGTCTACTATCGACTTTGACATGAATATCCTCCTTGAAAAGGAATCGACTCAAGTCAAAAAATACCGCAGCAGCCATAAAAGTACAACCCCTATTTAACTAGCCCTAGATCATTTTGAAATGCGCTCTTAGCTGGCCCCGACCCCTTTGCCATGAACTCGCTCGGACCAGTTAAATTGGCTCCGCGTGAGGCGGTTCGGGCCGATGTAGGGTGGAATGGTCATCGAGAAGGGAGATTTTTTACCGAACACCATGTAATTTTCATGAGATTGACTGCTCGGAAAGCTGCGGATAGATTGCCGGCTAGTGAAATAGGGCGTTTAAAATGACTATCCAAGGTGTGGATCAATCCGGAGTAGGGCAAGCCTTGCGGCAAGCGTGCCTTGGTGCCACGCCGCGCGGGTGATCCTGGTTGGAACGGACAATCGATATTCAAACAGGTTGAAATGCAGACAAGCATGGTTCGAAATGTGTTGCGTGTGCTAACAGCGATCCTGCTGTATGGCGCGGGAGCCGTTGTGCTGGCGCAGTCTGCATACCCGGATCGGCCCGTTCGCCTGTTGGTGCCATTCGCACCGGGGGGCGGCACGGATATTGTCGGCCGTGTTGTTGCACAGCACATGAGCAATGTTCTCGGGCAATCCGTGGTGGTCGACAATCGCCCCGGCGCGGGCGGCAGCCTGGGCGAGGAGATGATGGCGCGCGCGACGCCCGATGGCTACACCCTCGGCATGGTGTCGGGTTATGGGACTAATGCGGCGATCTATAAGCTGACATACGACCAGGTCAATGATATCCAGGCCGTCATCGCCATCGGTGATTCGGGCATGATCATCGCTTTGCATTCCGCCGTGCCGGTGAAGACGGTGCAGGATTTCATCGCCCATGCCAGGGCCAATCCAGGCAAGATGAACTATTCGTCCAGCGGTACCGGCGCCATCACGCATTTGTCCACCGAGCTAATGAATCTGATGGCGGGCGTGCGCACGACGCACATTCCGTTCAAGGGCACGGGCCCCGCGCTGACTGCGTTGCTGTCACGGGAAGTGGATTTTCTGTTTGGCAGCATGCCGGCGACGCTGCCACACATCAACGCCAATCGATTGCGCGGTGTCGCGGTCACCACCAAAAACCGCCTCGCGTCGCTACCCGGCCTGCCGCCTTTGTCGGAGGCGGTAAGTGGATATCAGTCGGTGATCACCTACGGCCTGATCGGGCCCAAGGGTCTGCGCGCCGACGCACTGCGGCGCTGGAACACCGAACTCAACAAGTTTGTCGAATCACGTGACATGAAAGAACGCCTGGCCCGGGACGGCATCGAGCCGGTAGGCGGCGCACCTGCGATATTTCAGGAGGTGATCCGGCGCGACGTCGAACAGTGGAAGCGCGTGGTGAAGGAAGCCAAACTCAGCTTTACCAGCTAGCAGCCTGTCGGGGCGCGCCTATGCCAGTCGGTTTCAGACTGGTAGGCATCTCCAACCCGGAACAACGTGGCTTCGTCAAACGGCCTGCCAATCAACTGAAAGCCCACGGGCAGGCCGTTATCGGCAAAACCCGCCGGTACCGCCAGTGCCGGCAATCCCAGAAAATTGATCGGGCGCGTGTTGCGTGTGATGCGCGCCAACATCGCCATCACATCGCCGGTTGCATCAGGTGCGGTTTCGGCACGCGTGGGCAAGGGCATGGTCATCACCGGCGTGTGCAGCACATCAACGCGGCTGAAGACCTGGTCCACAAACTCCGCGGCGATACGCGCGCGCGCGTTGAGCGCTTCAAGATAGCTCACCGCCGGCACCAGCAGGCCAGCTTCGGAGCGCGTGCGTACCACCAGCGAAAAGTCCTGCGGACGCTCGCGCAGCCAGTTGGCGTATATGGTTGCGGATTCCACTTGGCCAATGGCGTTGGTGAGTTGGTAGGTATGGTGCGGGTCTGGCACATCGATTTCGACGATGCGTGCACCGCGCCCGCGCAGCACGGCGAGGCTTTCATCCATCGCGCGCCGTACGTCGGCGGTGATGTCATCATGGTAGTGATGGCGTGGCACGCCGATTTTCAGGCCACGAATGTGGCCATCCAGTAATTTCTCGTAGCGTGGCGCCGGCACTGTGCTTGCGGTGGGATCATGCGGATCGGCGCCGGCTATCACTGCGGTGAGGCGTGCACAATCACGAACAGTGCGGGTGAGCGGTCCCACGGTATCCAGCGACCACACACGCGGCAGCAGCGCGTAGCGGCTTACGCGCCCATAAGTCGGTTTCAGCCCAACCACGCCATTGGCTGCCGCCGGTAGGCGTATCGAGCCGCCCGTGTCCGAACCCAGCGCGCCATAGCAGGTGCGAGCGGCAACTGCCGCACCCGAGCCGCTGGATGAGCCGCCGGTGATGTGCGCGGGATTCCAGGGATTGCAGCAATCGCCCCAGTGCTCGTTATGCCCGGTGGGGTTGGCGGCGAATTCGGCCATATTGAGACGGCCCAGCCAGATGGCACCGGCGTCCGCCATGCGCTGCACCACGGTTGCCGTGACGTTGGGCCGATAGTCACGCAGGATTTTGCTGCCGCCGGTAGTGATGCGTCCGGCGCGGTAAAACATGTCCTTGTGCGCCAGCGGCACGCCGTGCAGCGGGCCGAGTCTGGCCCCGCGTTGAATGGCACGATCTGCCGAGCGGGCGGCGCGCAATGCGTCGTCTTCTTCAATCGCGATAAAGCAATTGACCGCGGGCTGTACCGCACGCGCGCGCTCAAGGCAGGCGCGCGTGACTTCAAGCGACGACACTTTCTTGCGGCGTATCGCCTGCGCAACATCTGTAAGGCTCAGGTTAAGCAGATCGGATTTCATTTTTTGGCCAGCGCCGCAAGGGTTACCGCAAAATCCGACGGCTGCGCATTAAAGTCATTGCGGGTGCCTTCCGCACGCGCGGCGTTATTGACGCGCGCCACTTCAAGCGCGATTTGCGCCGCGCGCTCAGCGCTTACGGTATAGCCACGCAAATCTGCGGCAATTCTCTGCAGGGCAGTTGCATTAATGGATTGCGGCATGGGCGTTTTCCTTCAGGGTTTCAGTTTGGCGACAGGCGTTGGGCGGCGCCGGCCTATTCGAGCTTGATGCCCGCTTGTTGCACCGTCTTGCGCCACATCTCGGTTTCATTCTTGATGCGCTCGGCAAATTGCCCGCGCGTGGCAACAGAGGGCGAAATGCCATCACCGACGAAGCGGTCCACCATGTCCTTGCCGCGAAACGCGCGCGCCAGTTCGGCATGCGCCTTGTCAGCGATGGCTGCGGGGACACCCTTCGGGCCGATCATGCCCTGCCACAGCAGCACTTCATAGCCGGTGACTCCGGCTTCGTGCAGCGTGGGCATATCAGGCGCGGTGGCGATGCGCTCGCGCGTGGTGACTGCAATGCCGCGCAGGCGGCCCCCCTTGACATGGGGAATGGTCGGCGGCGCGTCGCCAAACAGCAGCGCCACCTGCCCGCCGATGGTATCCACCAGCGCGGGGCCGGTGCCCTTGTAGGGCACGTGGATCATTTTCAACCCCGCCATGTTCAGGAAAATCTCGCTCGACAAATGCGTGATGCTGCCCGCACCGCTGGTGGCAAACCCAAGCTGCCCCGGCCGGGATTTGGCGAGCGCAATGAATTCCTTGACCGTGCGCGCCGCGACGGTGGGATTGAGCACCACGATAAACGGCCCCTGTGAAATCTGCGCGATGGCGGTGATGTCGTTGACCGGGTCAAACGACAGTTTGTAAAAACTCGGGTTGACCGTGTAGCTGCTGCCCATCAGCGTATAGGTGTAGCCATCGGCCGCCGCCCGCACGCCCAGTTCCGCGCCAACCACGCCACCCGCACCAGGGCGATTGTCGACGATCACCTGCTGGCCCCAGGCATCGGTCAGCTTTTGCGCCGCAATACGTGCGATCAGGTCGGTACCGCCGCCCGCGGCGAATGGCACGATCAAGCGGATCGGTTTGTTGGGATAACTCTGCGCGGCGGCAGAACCGATAGAAGCGATAGAAGCGATGTTGCCAGCCAAAATTAAACATGCGAGTGTTGCTTTGATCGTTGTGCCCATACCCACCGCCTTTCCACAAAGGAAGGCGCACCGGGATGCGCCGATGTAACGGGATTGGTGAGCAGCGTATGTGACGGTGCTCTTCAATACTCCCGTTGGCATGTTATTAAAGCGGCAAGCTATGCGCAACAGGCCGCATTAAACGCTACATTAAAGGGCAGGCGCCACAAATTCAAATAACGGCGGAGACCCGCTTCTGGCCGATTGTGTGAATTCGACCCGGTGCCCGTAAGCCGACTTTGGAAAAAACGGGGTTTTGCCAGTGGCCGGTTTCGGACTTAGCTGGGAATTCACCCTCCCGGCCATTATGAGAACTTCCCAGTTATGGCAACTTGGCCTGCGGTGATCGCGTGAATCCCCTCGTAGAGGGTGTATCCAACGAGCTCCTGTGGTTTTCATAATTTCAGCTTCTTCAGAGATTCGAATATTGCACCAGGGATTTGAAATCGCCGAGCAATCACCCCCGATTGATGCGTGGTGACGCGTAATATTTGACGTGGTGGTGGACACGCTGACGTTACCGCAAGGACGGAAATTATGTGTACTTTTCAATGCTATCGACTGCCAACGCCACGACTGAAGATCGCAGCTACTGGATCAATAAGTTTTCATAACTGGGAAGTTTGCATAATGGCCGAGTCCAGCCAGCTGACGGACGGTCAGAAATGCCTCGAAAAGTGGGCTTGGATCGGAAAAGCTGCCGTTCGCGAACCGTGACCTATTTTGCCCAATAAAGCGAAACGGTATTATTTGACATATATGTATAACGTGCATATACTTTGAGCGTGTCTACCCATTTCGATCCGAAGAAGGATGCTGCAAATATCAAGAAGCACGGCGTGTCGCTCTCTGAGGGTGACGGGGTGCTGAATGATCCCCTCGCGCTCACCGTGGAAGATGGCGCCGCGGAGGGCGAACAGCGCTTTGTCACAATTGGAACGAACATATTCGGGATCCTGATGGTCGTGGTTCACACGCCCCGGGGTGGTGGGACACGATTCATTTCAGTGCGCAAGCCTGATCCTAAAGAGCGGAGAAACTATGAAAAAGGTATATGATTTTTCCAAAGGTAAGCGTGGCGCGGTGATTCCTGCGACCGCCAAGACGCGTATTACCATTTACATGGACGACGCGATTCTCAAGCGCTTCAAAGCTCAGTCTGAAAAGTCCGGGAAGGGTTATCAGACCCTAATAAATGAAGCCCTGAATTCGTATCTTGGGTTCACGGAGCAAGCGGTGACCCAAGATATTGTGCGTAAGATTGTGCGCGAGGAACTCGCAGCGCATGGCTAAACTAAATTCGCCTTCCCAAGGACGCTTCGGCGGGCCAGACTTCGAAGACGTCCTCGGTTAATAACGCATCAAGATGGACGTTAATATGCAGATAAAATTTCTCGCAGCGCTCAGATTCATCCTGCCATGCGCGGCATGTGAAGTTGTCGCCTAAGCAGCAATTGCGACCTTGCTGCAAACTTCTAGTTTGGGAATTTCGCGGAGTCGCCGTGGGGACGCCAAAGTAGCGAGTGAACCGGCTGGCTTGCGGCTGTCGATGCCGGAGTACCTCGGATCGGTATCGGGAAAATGTTTGCCGATGTCGCCGAGCGCCGCCGCACCGATCAGCGCATCACAAATAGCATGCAATAACACGTCAGCATCGGAGTGGCCGGCCAAACCCCGCTCATAC
>CAMDDY010000279.1 GCA_945893125.1 Bordetella parapertussis | reverse complement strand
ACGCCGGCGCATCGTTTTCACCACGCTGCACCAGCACGCGTTGGCAACGTTCGTCCATGCGCAGCACGACTGTGTCGGCGTCGCGTTCGATCACCTGCATCGCCAGCACCTCCGTGCCGAATCTGCGCCACGCGCCGAGATCTGTCGCTTCCATCCCGACGTATCCCAATCCCATCACCGACATGTTGTGCCTCCCCGTGCGCACTGTGGCGCAATATGCTGTTCATTATCACTCACTCGAATTGGTTTTGCACTTTTGCACGGAATCGGGCTTACTGCTACATTGCGTGGCAATCAGCGAGGAGGGCATGATGCAGCGTAGCCAAAAATTTTTGCGGATCGGGGTTCCGGCCCTGCTAGTGTTATTCGCGGTGACCGCCGCCCACGAGACAAGCGCGCAAGCGTTCCCCACGCGCGCCGTGCGCTTTATCCAGCCGCTGCCGGCGGGCAGCGAAACCGATGTGTTCTCGCGCACGCTGGCGCGGCAACTCGGTGACTTGTGGGGCCAGCAGGTGACGGTGGAAAACCGCCCCGGCGGCGGCACCACCATCGCCACCGAGGTGGTTGCCAAGGCGCCCGCCGACGGCTACACCCTGATGCAGGCGATCACTGCGCACGCGATTAATGTCACGCTGTATGCCAAGCTGCCGTACGACACGCAAAAAGATTTTTCCTGCGTCACGCAGATCGGCACGCTCTACGGCGTGCTGCTGGCGCATCCGTCATTTCCGGCGAAGAATGTGACGGAACTCATCGCGCTGGCCAAGGCGCGCCCCGGCGAAATCACCTATGCCACCGGCGGCTCGGGCACGGCGAATCACATCGCGACCGAGGCGCTGCGCGTCGCGGCGGGCATCAATATTCAGCACGTGCCGTACAAAGGCAGCAGCCTGGCGACGCTCGACGTGCTGCCGGGCCGCGTGCCGCTGCTGGCGACGATACTCGCCGAAGCGGTGCCGTACATTCAATCCGGCAAGCTGCGCGCGATCGTCGGCACTAACCCGAAGCGCGCGCCGTCGCTGCCGAATGTGCCGACGGTCGGTGAGACATTGCCCGCGTATCGCGCCGGCACCGGCATCTGGGCCATCATTGTTCGCGCCGGCACGCCGCCGGCAGTGATGAATAAGCTCAACGCCGATATCATTAAAGGTTTGCAGGCGCCCGATGTTCGCGCACGCCTCGCGCAGGCCGACATCGAAATCGTCGGTTCGCGGCCCGAACAGTGCGACGCGAATTTGCGTGATCAAACGGCGGTATGGGGCGCCATCGTCAAGGTATCGGGCGCGCGGGTGGATTGATTACACGGACGCAGTTAACGCTTTACGCATCTGCCGCGGTGCGTATATAATAAGTTCATGTTTTTAAAGGATAAAATATGATTCTCTATTACTCACCCGGCGCTTGCTCATTGGCCGCGCACATCGTGCTGATTGAAGCCGGTTGCCCGTTTGAAATCGAGCGGGTGGACATTCCCAAAAAACTGACTGAAAGCGGCGCCGATTACTGGGAGATCAACCCGAAAGGGTACGTGCCCGCGTTAAAGCTCGACGATGGCAACGTGCTGACCGAGGTCGCCGTCATCCTGCAATACATCGCCGATCAGAATCAGGCCGCGAACCTTGCGCCGCGCTTCGGCAATGTCGAGCGTTATCACCTGCTGGAGTGGCTCAACTTCATCGCCACCGAGGTGCATAAACAAATCGGTGCGTTATTCAATCCCAAGATGACGCCCGAGATGAAAGAAGTGCAACTCGGCGTGATCGAGCGGCGCATGAACGCGTGCGACAAAATGCTCGACGGCAAACAATACCTGATGGGCGACGACTTCAGCATCGCGGACGCCTACCTGTTCAACATCATGCTGTGGGCCAAAAAGCACAACATCGACATCGCCAAATGGCCAAACGTCAGCGCGGTGAATACAAGCGTAGGCGCGCGGGCAAAGGTGATCGAGGCGATGACGGCGGAAGGGTTGATCCAGTAGGCTGCGAGGGGCTGCGAGGGGCTACGGGGCAAACCTTGCCAGCGCCGGAAGAATGGGTGTCCTGAGTCTGAATTTTGCGGCGAGATTTTCTCTCGCCTGCGCCAATCGCCAATTAGGCTAGGCAACGCGCCAACGTGCTGCGGGTCGCCACACCCTTGCGCGATGCGTCGGGTTAGGGTATTTTGTGGGATAACATGTGATTCTATTCCACAAAAGTTAATCCCTTGATTTCACTTAACTATTTTGATGTTTCGTTACACACCGCGTATGCGCAGGCGAAGGAGCTCGCGCTGGCGCAGCACGCGGTGCCGCTGCTGACGGCGGGCAGCATCCAGACCGAAGTGCGCTCCGGGGGGCGGTTTGTCTATCGCTATCGTTACGACGCGAGCGGCAAGCGCGTTACCGAGTATCTGGGCGCGGCCTCTGACGCCGCGACCATCGCGAAGCTGGATCAGGTGAAGCTTGAGATGGATGAGCAGGCCACAATCGCCGATTACTGCCGCAAGCTGCGCGCGATTGGTTTTTACAGCGCGGACAATTCCACGCTGGTGACGGTGGCGTCGTTGTTCAACGCGGGCGTGTTCGGCGGCGGCGGCGTGCTGGTCGGCACACACGCCTACGGCGTGATTCTCAACGAGCTGGGCGTGTCGGCGTCACCGATGGCGATGACCGAAGACGTGGACGTGGCGCGCGCCGCGCGCATTGAGCTGGCGGCGTTGCCCGACGACGGCCTGCTCGGATTGCTCAAGCAGACCGGCCTGCCGTTTCACGAAGTGCCGACGTTGAAGCGCGGCGGACCGTCGACGTCATTCAAGGTGCGCGGTCGCAAACTCAAAGTGGATTTGCTGATGCCCACACGCGGCAAGCCTTATGTGCCGATTGCGGTGGCCGAACTGGGCGCGCATGCGATGGGCCTGCCGTATCTGGAGTATTTGTTGAAAGATACAGTGCCGTCGGTGCTGATCGGCCGCGACCGCATGGCGCCTGTGACGGTGCCGCATGCAGGCTGGTTTTGCCTGCACAAACTCGCGCTGTATACGCTGCGTACCGGTGCCGACAATCCCAAGCGCGAGAAAGATGTGTTGCAGGCAGCGGTGCTGGCGCAGGCGCTCGCGCACAAAAATGATTTTCTGCTGACGGAGGCGATTTCGGGCATGGACAGCCGGCTAAAAACCAGAATCCGCCCAGGTGTGAAACGCGCGCTGGCGTTGATCGGCGACGGCGCGCCCGAAGCGGCGGGCCTGCTCGCACCGCTGGCTTGATTGTGGACTGGAATCGTTCGACGTCCACGCGCTTTTGCAATAAAAAAACCGGCAGAAAACCAGCCCGGCCAATAAAAAACCGGGCAGAAGCCCGGTTTTTTATTAACAGCTAAAAACTTAAGCAGCCTGGATGTTGCTCGCTTGCTTTTTGCCTTTGTTGCCGTCGGTGATGTCGAAGGTCACTTTCTGGCCTTCTTTCAGGCTTTTGAAGCCTGCCATGTTGATCGCGGAGAAATGCGCGAAAAGATCTTCGCCGCCGCCATCGGGAGTAATAAAGCCAAAGCCTTTTGCATCGTTAAACCACTTAACTGTACCGGTTGCCATTGTGCACGTTCCTTAAAAAGATATTGAGTAATGTAAATCGGGGGAACTTCCCCCTTCAATGTTTAGGTCTCAAAGCTTCCCAAGGACGAACAACCAACAACAACTTAGAATTCAAACCCTTAGCACTCGGAAATCAAACACCGTGCGGCATTATACACAAAATTATTTTTGTGGGTATTTGTATGATTTATGAGGGTTTTTGAACGCACGGCAAGTGGATGTCATGAAAATTGGGTTTCGTGGTAAAAAGGGTGCAATCGTGCTCGTTTGGAGGTGCAAATCACCCATTTGCTCAAAAGGGTCAAAAATACGCCTGCCCCGGCTTGACCGGCGGCGTCCATTCGCAGTTACCCCACGGCCCGTCGCCCTTGTTTTTGATGTAGGCGATGCGCTGGTGGTTCTTTTTGAGTTTTCCGCCGTTCATACCCAATGCCAGTTGCAGCCAGTCGAGCACATATTCGCCGGAAGTCAGGCCGCCGATGTTGGGCGGGCTGCGCAGTTGATGAAACTGGTCTTCAAATACCCACATTTCTTTTTGTGATTTGAGTTCGTCGAACGCTTCGATGGCGTCTTCGAGCGGGCTTAGCGGATCAAACTCGCCGGTGGCGAGCAGCGTCGGGCATTGGATGTTGCCGAGCTGGCCGCGCACCGTCATCGGCTGGGCGACCTCTTTGTCGAATGCGTCCTCATCCTGATTGTTACCATACCCCGCCATGTACATGAACATTTGTTTAAAGCGCGGCGACGATTGCGTAAAGATGGTGTTGTTGGGATTGAAACACGCCACCGTGCTGGCCACTGCCGCGATACGCCGGTCGTAACTCGCAAGACGCAGTGTCCAGTAGCTGCCCATACTGACACCGTAGATGGCGATTTTTTTCGGGTTTACCTCTTTGCGTTTTTGCAGGTAACTCACCACGGCAGCACCCGCGCGCTCGTAGTTGTCGCCCACGGCGCGAATCTTGCGCAGGTTCGATGCGCCCTGGCCGGGGCCATCCATCGACAGCACGTGAAAGCCGCGTGACAGCGCGATATTGTGCGCCGCCTTGGGGAATGTTTCCTTGGTCTGATCCATGCCCGGCACGTAGATCACCATCGGCGCGCGTGGACGGCCCGGCAGCAGATGCAGCAGGCAGGATATTGATTTGCCATCGTCAAACGGCACTTCCACGCGCTCAATCGGATAGTCGGCTACCGTTGATCGGCGATCGACCATTTCATCGAGCTTGCGGCACATGGCTTTTTTTACCGGATGATCGTCGAAGTAAATCGCGTGCTGCCCCATGCGATAGGCTTCGATGGCGTGATCGTAATGCGCGGTGGCGCTGGCGTTCATGCCTTTCGCCTGCGCGCGTTTGGCCAGCGCTTCGTGATGCTCGGCATCCTTGCGCCACACTTTCGGGAACATGCGGTAGTTGCGCGCACGCGACGGCACTTCCAGCGTATCGGCCTCGAAGTTCTGCACGCGCCCGCGCATATTGAGGGCGAGGTCGAGCATCCATTGCTGGCTGTCGCGTTGGGTTCTGAGTTTGCGGATCATTTGGAATTCTCTTGAAATGTGAAAAAACTTTTTAACCACAGATGCACACAGTATGCGTAGGATGGGTACTGGCCAATGGCCGTAACCCATCACCACTTCATTTTGATTACCGTGCCACGTGCGTTTGTGATGGGTTGCGCTGCGCTCCACCCATCCTACGTGGTGTGTTCATCCGTGGTTACTCAGGGTTTGCCTTTGTTTGTGGCGGAATCTTTTTCTGCGGTAAAGTATGCGCCAGAATAAAAATGAAATGCATATTGGGAATTTATCATAAGCATTTGTTTTTAAACAATATTTAAACTTTCAATTCCACATTGTTTGCATTGCCCTCGGCGTGATGCGGACAGCCCATTTGCCAACGGAGCCCACGCATGACCGACAAGTCGAAAAACGTTTCCCAGGACAAAGGCCACAAACTGATCGTCGAAAAAGACGTGTGGATCCCACTGCGCGACGGTGGAAAATTGTGCGCGGATATTTTTCGCCCTGACACTACTACCAAAGTGCCGGTGATCGCCAACATCAGCGTGTATCAAAAAGACAAGCTGTGGATTCCGCCGGTCGACCTGGATGAAAAAGCCAACCCGCACATGAACTGGGAAACGGTGAACCCGGAATGGTGGTGTCCGCGCGAGTACGCGTGTCTGCGCATCGATTCGCGCGGATCGGGAAAATCGCCGGGCAAGTGCGAGCCGAGTTCGTATCAGGAATCACTCGATTTTTACGATTGCATCGAATGGGTGGCGAAGCAGCCGTGGTGCAACGGCAGCGTCGGTACGCTGGGCATTTCGTATCACGCGAGTTCGCAGTGGCGCGTGGCAAATCTGCGGCCGCCGTCGTTAAAAGCCATCATGCCGTGGGAAGGCCGTGCGGATCAGTATCGCGATCAGTGTTACCACGGCGGGATTTTCTCCATGGGTTTTGTCTCGAACTGGATCGCCACGCACACCGCGCATCACTTGCTCGGGCGTCCGCGCAGCTTTAATACGGAATCGTTTCAGCCCGACATGCTCTACAACCTGATGCGCAACGATCACGATGCGGAAGGGTGGCGCATGATGAGCGCGCGCTGGGAAAATATCACCCTGCCGGTGTACAGCGTCGGCAACTGGGGTGGTTTCTCGTTGCATCTCAGAGGCAACACCGAGGGTTACACGCAGGCCACGTCAAAATATACCAAACTGCGCATTCATACCGGCACGCATTTTCATCCGTTCCATTCGCACGAAGGCCGCGCCGAACAACTGCGCTGGTTCGATCATTGGCTCAAGGGCATCGACACCGGCATCCTCGACGAACCGCCAGTGAAACTCGAAATCCGCACCGGCGGCAGCAAAAAGCCCTATCCGTTTCGCACGGAAACGGCGTGGCCGCTGGCGCGCACTGAATGGAAAAAATTGCATCTGACCATCGAACGTGAGCAGGGCCAGGAGGAAATGGCCACCGAAGGCAGTCTGACAAATGACGCGCCGACCCAGGCGGCCAGCGTGAGTTACTCCGCCAGCGGGTCAACCGCAGCGGGCGTGGCATCAGGTTCATCGCTATCCACCACCCACGGCGGCGCGGGGCGGCTGGGTGTGTCGTTCGAGACTGGAGCGATGCCGGCGGACACCGAAATCACCGGGCCGTTGATGCTCAATTTATGGGTGTCGAGCACGACCGAGGA
>CAMDDY010000278.1 GCA_945893125.1 Bordetella parapertussis | reverse complement strand
AGCGCCGCGCTCCAGAAAAACATCACCGCCAGCAGCACCGCAAACAGCCACACGAACTGTGTGCTGGCGTAAAGACCGAGCCACGACACCGTGCCCGCCAGCCCCGCCAGCCGCGCGATATGCAATCCGTTAGCGCCCCGATCCGCCAGCCAGCCCCACAAATGCGGCGCGACAATGCGCGTCAATTGCGGCATCGACATCAGCACACCGATTTCCACCGCTGACATCCCCACGCTATTCAAGTACAGCGTGAAAAACGGCGCGAACGCGCCGAGATAAGCGAAGTAGAAAAAATAAAAACCGGCGAGGCGCCGGTAGGGTAAGGCGGACATGGGATTTCTTACTGCGTGAGTGAGAACTTATTCTGTAAATTATATAATAAAAACAGATACTTATTTAACAAATAACCGATTTCAGCCTACCCAATCCCATGCCTCTGCAACATCGGAATAAACATTAAAACGCGAATCCATGTAGTTACAAAAAGCTTGACGCAGCCTATTTTTCGTAACTACAATAAGCTAATGATCATTTGGGACGAAACCAAGCTAGAGAGCAATCTAAAAGATCATGGCATCGACTTGGCTGAGGTAGGCTGCGTATTTGATGCTCCGATGCTCACGGTTGAAGATGCTCGCATGGATTATGGCGAACAGCGCTTGCAAAGTCTGCGCTGGTTTCGAGAGCGCGTAGTTTTTCTGGTTTGGACGGAGCGTGGCGACAGCGCTCGTGTTATTTCGTGCCGCTATGGAGACAAACATGAAACAAAAGCGTATTTCAAAGCCCTCGGTGTTTAACAAGGCGCAAATAGCGGCAGCCATTGCTGCCGCGCCGCAGCAGGTGAATGACGCCCCAACCGCTTATGACCCCTATGATCCCAACGATGCCGCCGCCGTCGCGGCGTTCTGGGCCCAAGGCACGGTACGACGACCCGGCCAGCGCGGGCCGCAAAAGCGACCACCCAAGGTCGCGTTGACGGTACGTTACAGCCCGGAAGTCGTGTCGTATTTCAAGGCCACCGGCGATGGCTGGCAAACGCGCATGAATGACGCGCTGCGCGCTTACGTGGAACAGCATAAATCGACGTGAGGCGAAATCCGTGATCGCATTGACCATACGATTGCCGAATTCGGTGCATCAAAAAATCAAGGAACTGGCCGCGCGCGATAACATCTCCGTGAATCAGTTTATCGCCAGCGCCGCCGCCGAAAAAATGGCCTCGGTGATGACGCTCGATCACCTGAAATCCGAAGCCGCTAAAGGTAAACGCGGCGATTTTGAGCGCTATATGAGCAGCGTGCCTGACTCGCCAGTGCAGCCGGGAGACGAAATCGCGTGATGCAGTTGCAAGCGGGAGACGGAAATGAAACGTTATCCCGAAAGACTCATCCCGCCATCGGCGCCGTCAACAAAACTCGGAAAGTATCCGTCGGTTAGCTCTTGCTATTACGCTTGCTACCCCTGCCCGCCAAGGCAGCGTAACATGTGCGTCTCACTGACACCCCATTTCGCATGAAGCCCGTAGTTGTACTGTGTCACCTCAGAGGGAGATTCAATACCAAAAGATTTTGTCCGTCATAGGGAAAAATCCATTTTTGTAACACAGCACAAGTAGATCAAACCCTTAGGAAAATACTCGCCAAGCTCGCGGAACTGATTCAACAAAACCAATTTGTTGAGTTGGAAACCGATTGGCTCGAAATCAAGCCCGTGCCGGGTGATGCCGGAGATTGGAAAGAACGGCACAAGAGTGTAAATGCATTCTTAAACACTCGGGGAGGCGTTCTTCTTTTAGGCATCAAGGAAGAAGGCGTAGGACCCAATCGCCGCTACATCCTGTCTGGATGGAAAGAACACGCAGAGCCCAAGTTGAAGGAATTTTCCAGGCTATTCACAGACAAGAAGGGTGTTCGCCAGGATCTCACGGATCGATTTCCGCCGATGGAAATCGAAACCCTTCTTGGGCAGCGCGTCGCCATCGTCTACGTGGATGAGCTTCCTGCTGACCAGAAATTCGTGTTTCTGAATGGCGCGGCATATAAACGCAGCCTTACCGGTGATCACAAGATCACGGATCGAGAAGTAGAGGCGCAAGAAGAATTCAAGGAAGAAGCAGTCTACGCAAAGGAGCTACAGCCTGTTCCCGACATGACGGAAGCCGACCTTGATCTGACCAAGCTCAATCAGTTTATCTTCCACTTGAATCAACCTCAGCCGATAGAGACGCTAAAACCTGACTTGGGATCGGCGCACCCCTTCCTGCAACGGCGCTGTTTTATCAAGGACGGGGCGGTCACCATTCTCGGCGCGCTGGTGTGCGGGCAACATCCGGGGGATCGGCTGGGATTTCGTAGCCACGTACATGGCTACGTGGATCAGCCTGGCTTGATTGCCCTGGACAAGCAGGACTTCGTGGACAATGTGCTGCAATTGATGGAATCGAGCTTGGGTTACCTGATGCGAAATATCCAGGTTGGCATCACGGCGGAACAAGGCGGCATGGCGTTGCCTCAGTACCCGGAAGAGGTGCTGCGCGAGACCGTCAATAACGCGCTCGCGCACCGCGACTATACGGTAAACAAGCAAGTCATCATCGCGATCAAACCAGGTGTGCATATTGCAATCCGCAACCCGGGTGCATTTCGCCGCACCCTGCTGATCGAGGACAGTGACGCACCCGTCCCGGTGCGCCGAATTTTGCCCGAGGCGAAACCACGCAATCCGAAACTGGCCGACGTGCTGCGCGTGTATCGAAAATGGGAGGGCCGCGGCATAGGCATGGCGACACTGGTGAACCTTTGTCTGGACAACAAGATCGATCTGCCGTACTACCGCATCTACACCGAGGAGGTCTGCCTTTATCTTTGCGCGGGCAAGCTACTGGATGACCCGATACAACGCCTGTTTTTATCCTTCGACAGACACATCGAAACCAAACTGGACGGCGCACGGCTAAGTGATGAGCAGAAGCTGGTGCTGTCGTACATCATCAAATCCGAGTGGCGCAACGAGCAACTCGGCTATACGATATTGCTGACGCCGGACAATAACCACTTCACGGCCCTGCGCCGTCTGGAGGAATCCGGGCTCATCACCAAACACGATCTCAGTACCGCGGCTTACCCTGTTTATCTGGCTGACCGGGTGCTGGTGAAACGCGGGTATACAAGAGAACTTCGCGCACTCTTTGGCCCGGCATTTGATGCGCTGGACGACACCACAAAAGAGGTGCTTGGCGTCATTTACCGTCACGACAATTACTCAAAAGTCGCCGGCGTGAGCGCCAAGCAAGCAAGCTTTGCACTGTGGGACGCGCGCGGAGAAAATCCTGGCGATATCAAGAAATTTGATGCGTTTTACCGGCAGATACGCAGAGTCTTCAATAAGATCGAGGGGGCGGGATTCGTGCGCAAGGCAGATCGATCCCGCCGCTATTCCTTGCGTGATGACTATCTGAATAGCCGGTTACTGTAGCAGCAAGGATGACGGCGAAAATCTCCCCCTTCAAGTTTCGCTTCCACATTCAACGCAGCCTACTTCTTCTTCGCGGAAAATAACCTGCGCTTACGCGGCAGCAACCGGCGGTTCACGGCTTCGATGTCAAACGCTTCGGGATTAAAGTCCTCACCGATCCATTCGAGCAATTCTTCCCGTTCCGGGTGCTTGGGATCAGCGATCGACTCCAGAATATTCATATAACCGGGAAATCCGCCGCAATCCTCCGGCGGACAAGCGCGTGCGCCGCCGGTGCAGCGCGGGTACTGTACGCCCGGCTCGACAAAGCCGACCTTTTCCACCTTGATTTCGTGCAGCCAACTGTCGCCCATGTCGTATTCGTAGCGGAACTTGATGCGCCGTTTGGCGAGTATTTCATTGAGCGTAAATTTGTCCGCCGCTCGCGCGCGCGGCACGCCGGGAAAAGAAAAATGCTCGGATTCCGGGCTGATTTCGGTGTCACCGACATGAAACGTCCACAGATGACAATTTTCCCAGCCCATGGCCACTTGAATCGTATTGTGTAACGCCGCGAACGTTACCTCGCCGGACACCTCAAGCCGCCGCCAGATTTCAGGTTCAATGTAGGGCAGCGCAATCTTCAATTGGTAGCAAGTTATCGGCTCGCGCATATCGTGCCTCTCACGCCTCGTCAGGTTCAGGATTTTCCACCGGCGCCGCAGCACGCAAGGTAGCCACCACCTCCGCCGGCGCCAACGCGGCAATGCGCGGCGTCCCCGTCACCACATCCGCATTCTGCGCGCGATGCCGCAGCGCGTGATCCATCAGCGTCAGCGCCATCATTGCTTCGCAGATCGGTGTCGCGCGGATGCCCACGCAAGGATCATGACGACCATGCGTCTCGATGGTGGTGGGGTTGCCCGCGGTGTCGATGGTGCGGCGCGTGAGGCGAATGCTTGAAGTCGGCTTCACCGCGACATTCACCACGATATCCTGCCCGGTGGAAATGCCACCCAAAATACCGCCGGCGTTGTTCGACAAAAATCCCTGCGGACACATTTCGTCGGAATGCTCGGTACCCTTTTGCGATACCGCCGCGAAGCCCGCGCCGATTTCCACACCCTTCACCGCGTTGATGTTCATCATGTTGTAGGCCAGATCGGCGTCGAGCTTGTCGTACACCGGCTCACCCCAACCCACCGGCACGCCGGAGGCCACCGTGGTGATTTGCGCGCCGACCGAGTCGCCGGATTTGCGCAGCTTGTCCATGAACGTCTCAAGCTCTGAAACCATGGAATCATCCGCTGCGAAGAACGGGTTATCGTGAACGCAAGTCCATGTTTTAAAAGGAATTTTTATGGACCCTAATTGTGACATGTAACCACGTATCACGACGCCGTATTTCTCATGCAGCCACTTGCGCGCAATCGCGCCCGCCGCCACACGCACTGCGGTTTCACGCGCCGATTGCCGTCCGCCGCCGCGATAATCGCGGATGCCGTATTTCTGCCAGTAGGTGTAATCCGCGTGACCAGGCCGAAACTTGTCGGCGATCTTCGAGTAGTCCTTGCTCTTGGCGTCGGTGTTACGAATCAGCAGGCCGATGGGCGTGCCAGTCGTACGCCCTTCAAACACGCCGGAGAGAATTTCGACTTTGTCTTCTTCGCGCCGCTGCGTGACGTGGCGCGAAGTGCCGGGCTTGCGGCGATCCAGATCGATTTGCAGATCGGCTTCGGTCAACGCCATGCCGGGCGGGCAACCATCCACCACACAGCCAATGGCCGGGCCGTGGCTTTCGCCGAAGGAAGTGACCGTAAAAAGTGTGCCTAGTGTGCTGCCGGACATGATTGAAAAACCCGAATTAAATCAAGCACTAGTTTAACACACGCTCTGTCACGTCTTATCGGTCGGCGGCGCACCCAGCTGCTTCACCAGCCGCCAAGCCATCGCCCCCAACACCAACACACCCAGCCCCAACACGCCCCACAGACTCCAGCGCTTCCAGTCGATTTGTTCCTGCAAGCGCGCTTCGCCGCCGAGTTCTTTTTGCGCTTGTGCGGAGGCGGCCTGCACATTCACCGTCGGTTGTGCGCCGGTTTTCGCCGTGCGCACCGATGCGCCCGCGTCTTCGCGGTAACCCGGAATCAGCGATTCAATCGGCAACGATCCACCTTGCGCGCCACGATTGCCGTAGGCGAGCGTGAATGGCGGCGCGCCACGCGCGGCGAACACCAGTTGATGCGGCACCCAACCCGCGTTGAGCGTCGGCATGCCGCTGCCGAGGCCGCCGCCGCGCTGATCGATGCGGATCATCCACCAGCGCTCCGACGACGCCCCCACGGGTATATCAGGGCTTGCGATTTCGCCGGCCGGTTGGCGTAGCCGGTACGCCACGCCGTGCGTCACACTGCGCCACGGCTGCTCGGCTTTGTCACGCACCAGCACCTCGACTTGCACAATGGTGTTCGGCTCGGGCAATTCCAGACGCAGACGGTCCATGGGAAATTGCCCCTTTAAATCGAATAAATATTCGCCAGGCTTTTCTCCCTTGCCGGCATTAAATTTCGCCCACTCGCGAAACGCCTCGACAAATTTTTCCGCAAGTTCCCCGCTTGCGGCGGTAATCTCGGGCGGCGCGCTTTTCGCGCCCTCGCTCGAACGTTCATGCACCCACGCCAGCCGCAGATATTTCGCCTTGTGTTGAGGCACTTCAACGCGCTTTTGCTGCAAACGCTGACCGCCGATTTCCAGATTGAGCAGCGGCGCGCCCGACACCAGCAGGCGCCAGTTCGACAAATCGTCGCTCGCATCCACGCGCAGCTTGCCGCTGAAACCGTCCGCAGCTTTCCAATCGAGTTCGATGGCGCGCAGCGCGCGATCCTGAGCGCTCATGTCGATGAGATAGGCTGCGGTTTGCTGCGCGGGCGCAGGTGCGCCGCCCGACCTCACATCGACGCTCACCGCGCCGCCTGCACTGCGCCGCACGCTGATCGCCAGCGTATCCACGTTCGCGCCCGCCGCCGCCTTCAGCGGAAACAAGGTCAGCGCGACTGTCGCGCCCGCTTCGGCTTTTTCCGTGCGACGCGCTCGCCACGCATGCGGCACCACTTCACCCGCGCCATTGAACACGCGCACGTCGCCGAGGTCGCGGCGCGTGACGCCCTGATACACCGCCGGCGGCAACGTCACGTCATACAAAGCCTCGGTGCCGCTGGCATCGATCTTCAGACCAAAGGCAAAATCGGCGGGTTTTTCTGCGGCGGCGGTGATACTCGTCATCGCAAAAAATACAATAAAAACAAATACTTGCCTCATACACCCTCCTCACCCGCCTTGGCATTCCCCGCCGCCTCGGTTTTCGATTTCGGCGGCACCGGCGAAAAATAACCAATCACC
>CAMDDY010000277.1 GCA_945893125.1 Bordetella parapertussis | reverse complement strand
AAGGTGAGTGCCAAGGTTTTGAATTCTATGCCCGAAAAAGCGAAAGGTGTTTGTTTTTACGCCATTTTTTACTATTATAGGGCACTGGACGTTCCGCTATAATGGGTGGCCAGTTTTAACGATTCAGCGCCATTTCAGCGGCAGGCAGGCGAGTGCAGCAGAAATCAATCGACTTCGAGGTTATACCAAAGCATCCCCATGAGTGAAAAAGCGAATCTTTCCGGCGTCAAGGTGATGGTGATTGACGACAGCAACACGATACGCCGCAGTGCTGAAATCTTCTTGAAACAGGCCGGCTGCGAAGTGATCCTCGCGGACGACGGGTTCGATGCGCTGTCCAAGATCGTCGAGCATTCGCCCGACATCATTTTCTGCGACATCATGATGCCGCGGCTGGACGGGTACCAGACCTGCTCATTGTTGCGGCAGAACGATACCTGGCGCCATGTCCCGTTTGTCATGCTGTCGAGCAAGGACGGCTTGTTTGACCGCGCGCGGGGCGCGATGGCCGGATCCACCGAATATCTGACCAAACCCTTTACGCGCGAAAGCCTGCTGCAGGCGGTGGACACCCACCGCTTGAGAAGGCCGTCATGATCGTGATGCGTTGAACAAGGACTATTCACGATGCCCATCAAAAAAGTTCTGGTTGTTGACGACTCACCCACGGAGCGGCATTTCCTCAAGGAAATTCTCACCAAGGCCGGTTATCAGCTGGTGTTTGCGTTTAACGGCGAGGAAGGCGTGGCCAAGGCGCGCAGTGAGAACCCTGATCTTATCGTGATGGATGTGGTGATGCCGGGACTGAACGGCTTTCAGGCTTGCCGCAGCATTACGCAGGATGAAACCACCAAGCACATTCCGATCATTCTTTGCACCACCAAGAATCAGGAAACGGACAAAATCTGGGCGATGCGGCAAGGCGCCAAGGGCTTTGTCACCAAGCCGGTGGACGGCGCCGATTTGTTGAAAAAAATCACGGCGCTCGGGTGACATGTCCAAGCGCGTCGGACTCCGCGAATTTCAGGAGAACCTGTCGCGGCGTCTTGCCGGCGCGGCGGATCGGGACAACCTGCGTTCGCGGCTGGCGTTCGAGGCCGGCAACCGTCTGTGGTTGCTGAACCTGCCCGATGCCGGCGAAGTGATGCCGGTGCCCTGGCTGTGCCGCGTGCCGCTCACACGGCGGTGGTACTGCGGATTGGTGAATGTGCGCGGCGGCCTCTACGGTATGGTGGATCTGGCGGATTTTTGCGGCCACGGCACGACGCCCAGAACGTCCGAGAACGCATTTCTGATGTGCGGTCGGCGGCATGGCATCAACGTCGGGTTGCTGGTGCAAAAAGTGGTGGGCCTGAGAAATGCCCAGGATTTCAGCAAGGTGGAAGGCGCGGCGCCGGACTCGCGATGGATATCCGGTGTTGTGCAGGACCACGATCTGCGGCAGTACCAGGAGATTGACGTGGCTGCCTTGTTGCGCGATCCGGCGTTTATGGACATTGGTGTTGGGGTGACAGGATGAGCGGAGAATAAAAATGACCTCGCGAAATCGGGTGCAACAAGGGGGCGCGGCGCAGCGGCAACACTTACGCAGTCCGCGCGGATTCTGGCAGCGCGGACTCGCGGATTTGCAGATACTGATTCTGCTCGGCGTGATTTTTCTGGTGCCGGTGGCGATCACCACCTGGTTCCTGGTGCAGAAGCAGCGTGACGAAATCGCCTCGGCTGAAAAAGAAATCGTCGGCGCTCAATACACGGCCGCCTTGCGCACGCTGTCGCGCAGCGCGGGCCGTTATCGCGCGAAGTCGCGCGATGCCAAGCTCGCCGAGACCGTTAAATCGAATATCGCCGGGATAGACCGGCTTGAATCCAGCGTGGGCGCATCGCTGGGTTCGGCGGCAGGCTGGGCACGCGTCAAGGCGGCCTGGGGCCGCATAGAAACCGGCGTCGAAAAAATGGATGCCGATCAGGCGCGTGACGCCTATGCGGCACTGGATGCCGCGGTGACGGGGCAGATGTCCGATGTGGCGGCGCGTTCCAATCTCCTGCTGGATCCGCAGATCGAGGCCAACAATCTCGCGCGGCTGATGACATTTGACGTGCCGGCGCTGGCAGCGGATATTTTCGACTTGCGCACCATGGGATCGGCCATCGCGCAGGACAAATCGGCGACGCTTGAGGCGCGCTCGGCGGCCGAGGTCAAGCGCTTGCAGTTGCTGGAGCGCACGTCCGGCATGCGGCAGGCATTTGAAACCGTGTACGAAGCCAATGCGGATGTGCGCACGCAGTTGCAAGCGCCATCGGCCGTGGCGCTGAAGGGCGCGGCGGATTTAAGCACGCTACTGCGTGACCGGCTGTTACGCGGCGATAATCCGCTGCCGGCGGCGGAGTGGCAAGCGGCGGCGACCAAGGCGCTGGCGGCGGTAGAGGCCCTGAACGGCGCGATGCCGGCCGAGCATCGCAAACTGATTGATGCGCGCATCGCGGGACTCAAGGATTTTCAGTGGCGCACACTGGGATTAACGGCAGCGTGTGTGGTATTGGCGCTGATCGGACTGGTGGTGTTGGGGCGCGCGCAAATCAAGGCGGCTCGGGAGCGCGAAGCGCGGGCGGCGAAGGACGAAGAAGAAAGGCAGCGCAACCAGGCGGCCATACTGCGTTTATTGAACGAAATGGGCGCGGTGGCCGACGGCGACCTCACCGCCAAGGCGACGGTGTCCGAAGAAATCACCGGCAACCTCGCGGATTCGGTGAATCTGACGGTGGGCGAAATGCGCAACCTGGTGGCCGGTGTCAACAAGACCGCGGACGAGGTGACGCAAGGTGCGGCCGGTGCGAGCGTGGTGTCGCAGCGCTTGCTCACCACCGCCAGCAATCAGGGCGAAGAAATACGCAAGGCCGGCGACTCGGTTGAACTGATGACGCAATCCATCGGTGAAGTTTCCAAGAGCGCCGGGCAGTCGGCGGAAGTGGCGCGCCAATCGCTGGTGACCGCCGAGCGTGGCTCGCAGGCGGTGCAAAATTCGATCAAGTCGATGAACCAGATTCGCGACCAGATACAAGAAACTTCCAAGCGCATCAAGCGGCTGGGCGAATCGTCCCAGGAGATCGGCGAGATCGTCGAATTGATTTCCGACATCACCGAGCAAACCAACGTGCTCGCGTTGAACGCGGCGATTCAGGCCGCCAGCGCGGGCGAGGCAGGCCGCGGTTTCGCGGTGGTGGCCGAAGAGGTGCAACGCCTTGCCGAACGTTCGTCGGAAGCGACCAAACAAATCGGCGCCATCGTGAAGGCAATTCAGGCCGACACGCAGGACGCGGTGGCCGCGATGGAAAAAAGCACGCAGGGCGTGGTCGAGGGCGCGCAACTCTCCGATGCGGCGGGCAGCGCGCTGTCGGAAATCGATACCGTGACCAAGGAACTCGCCGAGCGCATTCAAAGCATCGCGGTGAGCACCGAGATGCAGGTGGACATCGCGCGCGAAGTGGCGAAGAGCATGCACAACTCGCTCGCGCTGACCAGCGAAGCGACGATGGGTACCAACGAAACCGCGGTCACCATCAAGGAGCTGGCGGCACGCGCGCGCCAACTCAAGGCCTCGGTGTCGCGTTTCAAGGTTTAGGCCATAAAAACATTTAAAAACAAATACTTACAATAATTATGCCTGCTGCCACCCCCGCCATGATAAACGCGTGTTCCACGGTACGCAGTGTGGTCGGCGAAGCATTGGAAGCGGCGGCGAAAATTTTGGCTGCGGGCGAGTCCGGAGCCGCCGCCGCGGCGCAATCCCAATGGCAGTCCGCGCATGCCGCGCTGCGCGTGGTGAACCATAAAGGCTTGGTGCAATTCAGTCAGGAACTCGGCAACCTGATCGCCGGCACGGATGCGGCGCAGCCGGTGCAAGCACGAGCAAAAGCGGCGGGCGAAGGCGTAGCGGCGCTCGTCGGCTACATGGATCACCTCATCGCGGGCCGGCGCGATCAATCCATGCGGCTGTTACCGGCTTACCGTGAGCTACTGCGTGCGCGCGGCGTGGAGCAAGTCGCCGACAGCGATCTTTTTTTTCCGGACATGAGCGTAGGGCCGGGCGATAACGCGGCGGCGGTTGCGATGAATGCGGAAGCACTGCGCGCGACGCGCCGCCGGCTGGAAGCGGGGTTGCTCATGTGGCTGCGCAAGGCCGACGATCCGGCGGGATTGCAGCAGGTGCGGGACGCCGTGGGCAGCGTCGAAGCGGCGCAACGCGGCAGCAGTGATCGCGCGCCGTGGTGGATCGCGCGCGCGGTACTCGATGCCGTCGCCGATGGCGGATTGGCGGCGGACAATGCCGTGCGCCGCTTTGTCACCCAAATGAATATGCACTTGGGTCGCATGGTCCAAGGCCCGGCGGTCGTGCCGGAGAACCTGTTGCGTGACGCATTGTATCTGGCGGCGCGCGCCAAACCGGTGACACCGCTGGTGGCAGCGGTGCAAAAGACCTGCGGGTTGCAAGGGGCGCTTGAGGTTGACGATGACGTAATCGACGGATTCAGCGGCGAGGCAGTGGCGGCGGCAAGGCGCGATGCCGAAGGCTTGCAGGATTTGTGGAGCGCTTGCGCGGGCGCACAGGGCGACTCGGGCGACCTGGGTGGCTTGGGTAACTTTTCGCGCCGCATGGAGGCGCTCGAAAAGTCCAGCCAGGCGCTGGTGCTGCCGGCGTTCAGTGCCGTGGTGGCACAGTTGGGCGCCCATGCACGCGCGATCGCGGTTCTTGGCCGGAACATGAGCGACGCGGCGGCGCTGGAAGGCGCCAACGCATTGCTGATGATCGAACACGTGCTGGCGCAGGACACCGCGCCGGACGCGGATTTCGCGCAGCGCGCGCAAAACATGGCGGCACGGCTCAAGGTGAGTGTCGGCGCGCCGGAAACACTTTCCGCATTGCCGGGCGCACAGTTGCTGGATGAAAGCACGCGGCACAGTCAAGGCAAGGCGCTGCTGGCGCTGGTGTACGCCGAGGTATCACGCAGCCTGCAAGGCGTGGAAGAAACGCTGGAACACTGGTTTCGCGAGCCGGCGAAAACCGATATCCGTCCGCTCGGCAAGCCGCTGACGCAGGCGGCGGGCGCGCTGGCCGTCATGGCGCATGCGGACGCCGCCGCACTGGCCTTGCGGTGCCGCGGTGACATCGCGCGTTACGCGGATGGTGAAGCGTGCGATTTAGAAGCGCAACAATTGCTCGCCCGGCATCTGACCGTGCTGTCGGCGTTTGCCAATGAGGCGAAGCAAGGTGCCGCCAATCTCGCGGAGGTGATGACGCGCATCGGGTTGGCGGCGCCGCAGCCTGCGGTAACGCCGACGGCTGTCGCGCCGCTGGCCGTCAAACCGGTAGTCGCACCCGCGGCGCCGGCTGCCGCGGTGGCGGCCAACATCGACGGCGGCGGCGACACGGATGCGGAAATGCTGGAAATATTCCTCGAAGAGGCGGGCGAGGTGCTCAGCACCATTTCCACGACGCTGCCGGAAAGCCGTAGCCAACCGCGGGATCAGGAACTGCTGACGACATTGCGCCGCGCTTTCCATACGCTCAAGGGCAGCGGACGCATGATCGGGCTCAAGCACTTTGGTGACGCGGGTTGGGAGATGGAGCAGGTGTTCAACGAACTGGGCGCCGCGAAAAACCCCGGCACGCCGGATCTGTATCGCCTGGTTGAATTCGCACACGGAAAATTTTCTCAATGGATCGCTGAATTACGCGCGCAAAAAGAGACCCGCATAGACGCGGCGCAGTTGGTAGAGTGGGCGAAAAAAGTCCGCGCGGCAGAGCCGCTGCTGGCGCAAAGCGAGGCCGATGTGCCGCAGGAGAGCCTGGTCACGCAGCGTTCCGTTGCACCGCCGCCGGAATCCATCGCGCCCGACGACACGGTGCATATCGGCGACATCCGCATCAGTGGCCAGCTCTACGACATTTTCCTGCCCGAGGCGCAATCGCTTGCCGGCGCGTTGGACGGTCACGATCGGCAGCTGCGGGGCGGCGCCAAGGTGGATGGTGATTTTGTGCGTGCCGCGCATACGCTTACCGGCATTTCCGGCACCAGCGGCTTCCCCATGGTGCGCGGCGTCGGCGCAAGTCTGGAACGGCTGTTGCAGGCCGCGATGGAACGCGATGCGGCGCCGCAACCCGCGGCGCGTGAATTGATCGCGCGCGCGATTGCCACCTTGATCGATCAGGTGGGCAAGATCGCGGCGCGCGAAAAACCCGCAGCCTATCCGGAACTTATCGCGGCGCTGGATGCAATGGCGCCCACCGTGGGAGTGGCAGCAGCGCAAGCACCCGTGACGCCGGAGGTTCCTGAAGCCGTGGCTGCGTCGCCGATAGCAGCGACGCCGGCAGCAACGATACTGACCACGATGGACTTTACCGATGGTGAGGCAGGTGCGGCCGCCGCGCCGCCGGCTCCCGCAACGCTGGCGCTGGAAGCGGCCAGCGTTCGCACCGTTTCACTGGCGGCCTCGAACGACGTCGACGCCGGTGTAGAGCGGCGTACTCCGCGTGTCAGCGACGATGTGGATAGCCAACTGCTGCCCATTTTTCTGGAAGAAGCGCAGGAGCTGGTGCCGCAAGTCGGTCAGGACTTGCGTGACTGGCGCGCGCGGCCCGACGACAAACTGGTGCCGCAGTCGCTTAAACGTTTGTTGCATACATTGAAGGGCAGCGCGCGCATGGCGGGCGCGATGGCGCTGGGCCAATTGACGCACAGCATGGAGACTCGGGTTGAAAACGCGGCGCTGCTGCCGTCCATCCCCTGTACGCTGTTCGACAATCTGGAAGCTTCGTTTGACCGCATCGGCGTGTTGATCGAAAAACTTCAGGGC
>CAMDDY010000276.1 GCA_945893125.1 Bordetella parapertussis | reverse complement strand
CAGCCATGATGCAACGACATCAATATCGGGGAACGCGGCAGCCAGTGCACCGATGGCGATACGACGGCGCAGCGGCAGCGTTTTAGCGGATGGCGCGGGCGCGGTGGCTCGCCCCAGCAATGCGCCGGAAAGTGCGTGGGTCAGCGTGTCCATGGCTTTTAACGGCGCGAACGAGTGAACGGGTGAACGAGTGAAATCCCCCTCTCCCCAGCCTGGCCCCCTCGCCTGGGTTGCAGGCTCTCCCCCTGCCGGGGGCGAGGGAGCGTCAAGCGGGGTTGCTCGTTCACCCGTTCACCCGTTCACGCCCTTGACGAACTTAAACCGCCACCACTTCCATATCCGGCTCGATCTGCCGCACCAGATTTTCAATGCCGGTCAGCGTGCCGGACAGCGAACTCGGACAACTGCCGCACGCGCCCTGATAATGCACGCTGAGTTTGTTGCCTTCGAGGCCCACCACGTAAAGATCACCACCGTCGTTCTGCAAGTACGGGCGGATTTGTTCGTCGAGAATTTCGTTAATTTTGTCGAGCCGCGCGAGGTCTTCGGCGCTCATTTTCGACGGATCGAAACTGGCTTCGGCATCCTGCTTTAGTTGCGCCGACTCTGCATCCGCCGCCGCCGCCTCGCGTATCGGCACCGCCAGCGTGCGTTTGAGTTCGTTCCAATCGGCCTGACCGTTTTGCGTGACGGTGATCCAGTGATCGACATAAAACACATTGGTCACGTGTTCGATGTCGAACAGCGCCGCCGCCAATTTGTCGTCCTGCGCTTTGTCCGCGCTATCGTACGAACGTGTGATGCCCCAGGTCAGCGGCTCCTTGAGGATGAACTTCATCGCATTCGGATTCGGCGTGGGTTCGATTTCGGCAATTTTAGGCACGTTTCTTAACCAATGTTGAATGTTGAGTGTTGAATTTTTAGTTTTTAGTTTTTAGTTTTTAGTTTTAAGTGACTGGCTGCGACGCTTTTCACTCAACACTCAACACTAAACACTAAGCACTGCCACCTATGGTCGGCGCATGCACCGGATCGGCATCCGCTTCGGTTGACGTGACGGTCTGCGAATGCAGCGCCGCATGCAGCGTGTGCCACGGCAGAATCGCGCACTTCACCCGCGTCGGCAAATCACGCACACCGGCAAACACCGTCAGCCGCCCGAGGTGATGCGGCTCTTTACCGGTATCGAGCTTGCCAGTGGCCATGTCGCGAAACTCATTCACCATTTGCTCGGCGTCCTGCTGCGATTTGCCTTTGACCAGCGTGGTCATCATTGACGCCGACGCCTTGCAGATCGCACACGATTCGCCTTCAAATTGCACGGCTTCGATGGTTGTGCCCCCCACTTTCAGCGACAAATAAATATGATCACCGCACAAGGGGTTCAAGCCCTCGGATTTATGCGTGGCATCCGCTAGCGCACCCCAGTTGCGCGGTTTTCTGTTGTGATCGAGGATCACTTCCTGATATAAGTTTCTGCTGTCAGCCATTTTGTTCGTGAGGCGTGAAGCGTGAGGAGTGAGGCGTGGAAAGTAAATCGGCACATCCACCAATCTCACTCCTCACGCCTAACGCCTCACGCCTCACGTTACTCACCCAAACACCTTCTGCACCCGCTGAATCGACGCCACCAGCGCATCCACTTCGGCAAACGTGTTGTAAAACGCGAACGACGCGCGGCAGGTTGCCGGCACCTTGAAGCGCTGCATCACCGGCTGTGCGCAATGGTGCCCGGTGCGGATCGCCACGCCGTCTTCGTTGAGCAGTGTGCCTACGTCGTGCGGATGCACGCCTTCGATCGCGAACGACAGCACTGCCGCCTTTTTCTCCGCCGTGCCGATGATGCGCACGCCGGGTAATTTGGCGATCTCGCTGGTGGCGTAGTCGAGTAAATCGGTTTCGTGCGCGACAATGCGATCCATTCCGATTTCAGTTAAATAATCGACGGCAGCACCCAGCGTAATCGCGGCGGCTATCGGCGGCGTGCCTGCCTCGAACTTGGCGGGGATCGGCGCGTAAGTGGTTTTCTCGAACGTCACCGACAGAATCATGTCGCCGCCGCCCTTGAACGGCTGCATCGCTTCGAGCAGCGCGGCTTTGCCATAGAGCACACCAATGCCGGTTGGCCCGCACAGCTTGTGGCCGGAAAACGCATAAAAATCGCAGTCCAGCGCCTGCACATCCACGCTCAAATGGGGGGCTGCCTGCGCGCCGTCCACCAGTGTCACCGCGCCGTGTTTGCGCGCAATGGCAATCATCTCGCGCACCGGGTTGATGGTGCCCAGCGCATTCGACACATGGGTGAAGCACGCAATCTTGGCGCGTGCATTGAACAGCTTTTCGTAGGCGACCAGATCGAGTTCGCCGTTGTCGAAAATCGGCGCAACACGTATTTTCGCGCCCTTTTCTTCCGCCACCATCTGCCACGGCACGATATTCGAGTGGTGTTCGAGCGTCGTCAGAATAATTTCATCTCCCGCGTTTAAGAACTTGTGTCCCCAACCGTGCGCCACCAGATTGATGCTCTCGGTGGCGCCGCTGGTGAAAATCACTTCGCGTTCTTCGCGGGCATTGATAAACGCTTGCAGCTTGCGGCGCGCGGCCTCGTATTCGGCGGTCGCGGTTTCAGACAGGTAATGCACCGCGCGATGAATGTTCGCGTGTTGAGCGGATTGATAACGCCGCCAACGGTCCATCACCTGCGTGGGCATTTGACTGGAGGCCGCATTATCCAAAAATATCAATGGCTTATCGTTGACCGTGAGATCAAGAATCGGGAAATCCCGGCGAATGCGTGCCACATCAAGCGCAGCCATTTTTAAGGGCGCGTTCATCTCACGCACTCGCCTGCGTCTGCGTCATCACAATGCGTTCCAACCGAGCCACCAGCGATTTCACCGGGATGCGATCGACGATCTCCGCGCCAAACGCATAGGTCAGCAGATTGCGCGCTGCTATGTCCGGAAGCCCGCGGCTTTTCAAATAAAACAACTGCTCGGCATCGAGTTGTCCGACCGTCGCGCCATGCGCGCACTTCACGTCGTCGGCAAAAATCTCCAATTGCGGCTTGGTGTCCACGCGCGCGCTGGCGGACAACAACAGATTGCGGCTTTGCTGTGCCGAATTCGTCAGTTGCGCGCCTTTGCGCACCAGCACTTTGCCGTTGAACACGGCGTGCGCCGAACCGCCGACGATGGTTTTATGCAGTTGCGTGCAGCGGCCATTCGGCTGCACATGATCCATCGTGGTATGCGTGTCGGCGCATTGCTGACCGCTGATGAGCGCCAGGCCGTCGATCACCGCTTCCGCGCCTTCGCCCTGATGCAGCACATCCAGGTTGTAGCGCGACAGCCGCGCGCCAAACGCAATCGATTGCGAAATATACGAGGCGTCTTTCGCCAGCGACACCGCGCAACTTGCGATATGCACCGCTTGCGCGCTCTCGCGTTGCAAACGCACGTGACGCACGCGCGCGTTGGGGGCGATGACGATTTCGGTGACGGCATTGGTGAAATACGCCGCATCGGTGGCCGTCACGTAGTCTTCGATCACGGTGCATTGCGCGCCGGTTTCCACCACGATCAAACAACGCGGGCAGCTTGCAGCATCTTTTTGCGCGGCGATAAACAACAGATGCAACGGCTCGTTAATGACCGCGTTTTTTGCCAGGTGCACCACGGCGCCATCGCGCAGCCACGCGGTGTTGAGCGCGGTGAATACTTGCTTGCCGAAACCGGCGTGCGCCGCCAAATGCGGCTCAATCAGCGCGGCGTTGGCTTTTAACGCCTCGGCCAGCGAACTCACCGTCACTCCGGCGGGCAATGCACCACCACTAGAGAGTGATTGAGAATAAACACCATCAACAAAGGCGAGTCGAAACGCCGCTTCCGGCACTACAAATGACAAAACATCCAGCACCACATCCACGGACGCGACAGCCGGCGACGCGTCAACGCGCAGCTTGTTCAACGGCACCAAGTCGGTAAAGCGCCAATCTTCGTCACGCGCGGTGGGCACGCTCAACGCGTTCGCGCGTTCCAGCGCGGCGGCGCGGCGCGTGTTCAGCCACGAGGCGGCGCTCGCGGGCAATGCACGTCCGCCTGCGACCAATGCTTCTACAAAGGGATGCGTCACAGCCAGACTCATGCGGCAGCCTTGGTGTCCATCAGCAGCCAATCATAGCCGCGCGCCTCAAGTTCCAGCGCCAGCGCTTTGTCGCCGGTTTTGATAATGCGGCCCGCCTCCATCACATGCACATAGTCCGGCGTGATGTAGTTGAGCAGGCGTTGATAGTGCGTGACCAACACGCAGGCATTGTCGGCGGTGAGCAGTTTGTTCACGCCACCGGCGACAATACGCAGCGCGTCGATATCCAGCCCGGAATCGGTTTCATCGAGTATCGAAACGCGCGGCTCCAAAATCGCCATTTGCAGAATTTCGTTGCGCTTTTTCTCGCCGCCGGAAAAGCCGTCGTTCACGCTGCGGTCGAGAAACTCCGGGCTCATTTCGAGCAGCTTCATTTTTTCGCGCACATAGTCGTCGAACTCCAGCGGGTCCATCTCGTCCTTGCCCCGTCCGGTTTGAACCGTGTTGTAGGCGAGCCGCAGAAACGAGCTGTTCGACACGCCGGGGATTTCCACCGGATACTGAAAGCCGAGAAACAGCCCTGCCCGCGCGCGCTCTTCCGCCGCCAGCGAGAACAAATCCTTACCTTCGAACTGCACCGTGCCGCCGGTGACTTCATACGCCGGATGCCCAGCCAGCACTTTCGCCAGCGTGCTTTTACCGGAGCCGTTCGGCCCCATGATGGCGTGTACCTCGCCCGCGCGCACCGTGAGGTCGATGCCTTTCAGAATGGTCACGCCCGCGACGGTGGCCGTCAGCCCCTGAATGTCGAGCAACACCTTGGAATTGGGATTAATCATTACTTACCTTCAAAAATTCTCAAATTCAAAATCCTCGACACAGATTTCGCAGATTGACGCAGATTAAAAACCACAAGGTCTAATCCGCGTAAATCTGCGAAATCTGCGTCGAAGGTTTGTCTTTTTCTTTACCCTACGCTGCCTTCCAATTTCAGACCGAGGAGCTTGGTCGCTTCAACCGCAAACTCCATCGGCAATTGCTGAAACACCTCTTTGCAGAAGCCGTTAATAATCATCGACACCGCTTCTTCGGCGCCGATGCCGCGCTGCTGAAAATAGAACAACTGGTCTTCGCCGATTTTCGAGGTGGTGGCTTCGTGCTCCACCTTGCCCGACGGATTACGCACGTCGATATACGGAAAGGTGTTCGCGCCGCATTGGTCGCCGATCAGCATCGAGTCACACTGCGAGTAGTTGCGCGCGCCGGCGGCGGTGGGCGCGATACGCACCAGCCCGCGGTAGCTGTTGTTCGACTGCCCCGCCGAAATGCCTTTGCTGATGATGGTGCTGCGGGTGTTTTTACCGATGTGGATCATCTTGGTGCCGGTGTCGGCCTGCTGCATATGATTGGTCAGCGCCACCGAATAAAATTCGCCCACCGAGTTATCCCCGCGCAGCACGCACGACGGATATTTCCAGGTGATCGCCGAGCCGGTTTCGACCTGCGTCCACGAAATGCGTGAATTCACACCCTTGCAGAGGCCACGCTTGGTGACAAAGTTGTAGATGCCGCCGACGCCTTTTTCGTCGCCCGCGTACCAGTTCTGCACCGTCGAATATTTGATGTCGGCGTTGTCCATCGCCACCAGTTCCACCACCGCCGCATGCAACTGGTTGGTATCGAATTTCGGCGCGGTGCAGCCTTCGAGATACGACACCGATGCGCCGTCTTCGGCCACGATCAGCGTACGCTCGAACTGGCCGGAATCCTGCGTATTGATACGAAAGTACGTGGACAACTCCATCGGGCATTTCACGCCCTTGGGGATGTAGCAAAACGAGCCGTCGGTAAATACTGCGGAATTGAGCGCGGCGTAGAAGTTATCGCCCACCGGCACCACCGAACCCATGTATTTGCGCACCAGTTCCGGGTGGTCGCGCACCGCTTCCGAAATCGAGCCAAAGATAATGCCCACGTCGGCGAGCTTTTGTTTGTAGGTAGTAGCCACCGACACTGAATCAAAAATCACGTCCACCGCCACACCCGCCAGCGCCGCGCGTTCGTTCATCGGCACGCCGAGTTTTTCAAACGTCTTGAGCAACTCCGGATCGACCTCATCCATGCTGGCGAGTTTTTTCTTCGATTTCGGCGCGGAGTAGTAGCTGATGTTCTGAAAATCGATTTCCGGGTGATGCACATTGGGCCACGCCGGTGGCGTCATGGTCAGCCAGTGGCGATACGCTTTCAGACGAAATTCGAGCAGCCATTCCGGCTCGTTTTTCTTCGCCGAAATAAAACGGATGGTGTCTTCACTCAAGCCTTTCGCCGCCGTATCGGATTCGATATCGGTGACGAAGCCATGTTTGTAGGGCTGATTGACCAGCTCCTGGATCGCTGCGCTGCTCATAACATTACCTAAGTATTTGTTTTTACTTACTTTTTACTGCGATTTTTCTTTAACAGAAAAACTCTCGCCACAGCCTCACATCGCATCCACATTCGGATTGTCGAACTTGAAGGTTTGCTTCAAACCCTCCTTCACGAAATCAAGTTTCGAGCCGTCGATGAATTCCAGACTTTTTTCATCGACCACCAGTTTGGAGTCGAAGGCTTCAAACACGTTGTCGCTCGCCTTCACGTCGTCGGCGTAATCGTAGGTGTAGGTCCAGCCGGAGCAGCCGACTTTTTTGATGCCCACGCGCAAGCCCACACCTTTACCGCGCTTGGCGAGTTGCGTTTTGATTTGTTTGGCTGCGTTTTCGGTTAGCTGT
>CAMDDY010000275.1 GCA_945893125.1 Bordetella parapertussis | reverse complement strand
GGAACTCATCACCGCCTACCTGCTGGGCGTGGAAACGATTACCCGTGTGGGCATGGCTGCCAACGGCATGATGCATAAGTCCGGCTTTCACACCACCGGTGTGGCGGGCCATCTCGGTTGCGCGGTCACCGCAGCACGGCTGCTCAATTTGAACACCGATCAAATCACCTGGGCGCAGGGCTTGGCGGGCAGCACCGCATCGGCGATAGGAGAATTCCGCACCGAAGGCGCGTGGAGCAAACGCATCCACGCCGGCTGGGCAGCCGTCGGCGGGATCGCCGCAGCGAGCCTCGCCAGCAGCGGATTTACCGGCCCGGAAAAAGTTTACGAAGGCGAAGACGGCTTGTTGCGCAGCCATACCGGTGCGTATTTTCCTGAAACGCGGGTCGATGCACTCACGAGCGAACTGGGCACCGCGTGGCGCGCGGAGGAAATCGCGGTCAAGCCCTATCCGATCTGCCACATTCTGCACGCCTGCGTCGATTCGGTACTCGTACTCAAACGCAAACACGGACTTAATCCTGATGACATCGCGGAGGTTCGCGCGCTGCTGCATCCCGAAACCTTCGCTCGCGTCTGCACGCGGCCTGAAGTGCGGCGCCACCCCGCCACCGAATACATAGCCAAATTCAGCGTCTATTTCACGCTGGCGGCAGCGCTGGTGCGTGGCCGTTGCGGCCTTGCGGAACTTGAACCGGATGCGCTGCAAGACCCTGCCATCCTCGCACTTGCCGACCGCGTGAGCTATGAAGCCGATGCCGAATCACAGTTCCCGCGGTATTTTTCCGGCGGCGTGGTGATTCGCATGAACAATGGACAGACCTACACGCATGTCGAAAAAATCAACCGGGGCGCCGGAGATCGTGCGCTAACCGGCGACGAAATCGCGGCCAAGTTCATGGAGAACGCCGAATTGGTCATGTCGCGCAGCCGCGCGGAACGCATCCGCGATGGCGTGCTCGACATGGATCGCCGCAGCGCGCGAGACATCGCCCGACTGCTGGGCGCATAGTACGCAAAACACCACCCCACTCAAACTTCAGGAATTGTATGACCGCCACCACACAACAACTCGCCCAATTCGCGGTGAATTCGCAACCCTCCGACGTGCCCGATGCGGTAATTCACGAAGCCAAGCGCACCGTGCTGAATTGGCTGGGCTGCTCCATCGCCGGCAGCCGCACCGAATCGGTGGACTGCGCGCTGGCGGCGGTGAACGATCTTTCAGGGCCGCGGCTCGCAACCGTGCTGGGCCGCACGGAAAAGCTCGACATCAGCAACGCCGCCTTCGTCAACGGCGTGTCGGCCGACGTGCTGTCGTTCAGCGACACCCACCCGGCGACCTTGATGCATCCCGGCGGCGTAGTCGGTTGCGCCGCGCTGGCTCTCGCGGAGCGCGGCAAAGTCTCGGGCAAGGATTTTCTGCACGCGCTGATCATCGGCTACGACATCGGCTGCCGCATCGGCTTGTCTGTTTATCCGTGGCACTACAACCGCGGCTGGCACATCACCGGCACCGCCGGCATATTCGGTTCGACCGCCGCCAGTGGCCGCATGCTGGGCCTGAACGAGCAGCAGATGGTCTGGGCGCTGGGCATAGCCGCGACGCAGGCCGCGGGCTTGCGCGAGATGTTCGGCAGCATGTGCAAAAACCTGCACATCGGACGCGCCGCACAAAATGGCTTGCTGGCTGCGTTGTTGGCACAGAAAAATTTCACCAGTTCCGAGCAAAGCCTCGAAGCGCCGCGCGGCTACATGCGTGTACTCGGGGAAAATCCCAATCTGGAAATCGTCACTTCTGAGTTGGGCAAGCGCTACGAAATCGCCACCAACACCTACAAACCCTACCCGTGCGGCGTGGTGATACACCCAATCATCGAGGGCTGTATCACGCTGGCGGCCGAGCACAATATTGATCCGGCGGCAGTGCGCAAGATCGTGCTGCGCTGTTGCCCGCTGGTGCTTGAACTGTGCGGCAAAAAAACACCCAAGAATACGCTCGAAGCCAAACTCAGCGTGTTCTATTCGGCGGCGGTGGCCGTGGTTGCGCGACGCGTTGCCGAGCGCGAATATGGTGATGAATTCCTGAGCAACCCGGCGGTGATCCGGCTGCGCGACAGCGTGACCGTCGAAACCGATGCAGCGATACGTGAAGACGAAACGCATATCACCATCGAAATGGCCGACGGCAAACGTGTGCAATGCCATCAGTGTCATATCGATCACGTCACCGGCAGCGTGGAGCGCCCGATGAGCGATCACGACATGGTGGAAAAATTTCACGGCCTGGTGGAACCGATCCTGCCCAAGGCGCGCATCGAACAACTGGTCGATGCCTGCTGGAACATTACAAAGCTTGATGATGTGTCCACGCTGGCACGCCTGGCCAGTATCGCGGTCGCTGTGTAGCCATGCGCATCCGGGTGATTCTGCTGTTGCTGGCCACAAGCATTCCTGTCGCTGGTGCGCAGCCGTACCCCACCAAACCCATCCGTTTTATCGTGCCTTATCCGCCCGGCGGCGCCGCTGACATCGTGGCACGCGCCATCGCGCAAAAAATGTCCGAACCGTTCGGCGTGCCGGTCATCGTCGATAATCGCTCGGGCGCCGGCGGCAATCTGGGCACCGATCTAGCGGCGAAAGCCACGCCCGATGGCCATACCCTGCTGATGGGCAATGTCGGGCCGCTGTCGATCAGCGTCAGCCTGAACCGGAAATTGCCGTATGACCCGCTGACCGATCTGGCGCCGGTATCGTTGATGGTGATCTACCCGAATGTGCTGGTGATACATCCGAGCCTGCCGGCAAAATCCATCAGCGAACTGGTCACGCACGCCAAGACACGTGCGAAGCCGCTTGCTTACGCCTCCGCAGGCACCGGCAGCAGCACGCATCTTGCCGCCGAGTTGCTTAAAAGCATGGCGGGAATCGACATGCTGCACATCCCCTACAAAGGCGGCGGACAAGCCATCGTCGATGTGATCGCGGGCCAGGTGCCGATGTATTTCAGCAGCGCGCTGGGCGCGTTGCCACATATCAAGAGCGGAAAATTGCGCGCGCTGGGCGTGACCAGCGCCAAGCGTTCACGCGCGATACCCGATCTGCCCACCATCGCGGAAGCGGGATTTCCCGGTTACGAAGCGGTGAATTGGGTGGGACTGTTAGTGCCCGCGCGCACGCCAACCGCCATCATCACGCGGCTCAACGGCGAGATCGTCAGAATATTTCGCCAACCGGATGTGGAAGAGCGATTGGCGGCGCAAGGCGGCGAGGCCGAGACCAACACACCGGCGCAATTCGCCGCGCACATCCGTGCTGAAATCAAGAAGTGGTCGCAGGTGGTTAAAGCATCGGGGATGCAGGCTGAGTGAGACTAAGGCACTCATTACTCGCGTCAACATAATATCCTTTAAAAACATATGGTTACAAACAATACACCCATACCGCTGCTTGCACTGGCAGCGTTTTCTTCAGATCTGCGCATCGAATCGTGTCCGGACCGCATCGTCGATAAGGCCAAGGCATTGCTGCTCTACGCCGTCGCTGTCGGCGTGACTTCGGCGCGTGCGCCTGTCCTGCGCCGGGTCGCTGCCGCGATAAAACGGGAGTACGGCACGGCGGACGCCGCCACCTGCCTCGCAGATGGCTCACGCGCCGCATTGGGCGCGGCTGCTTTTTGCAACGCCGTGCTGTGCCACGTGCGCATCCAGGACGATGCACATCCCGCCGGCCATATGGGCACCGTGATCGTACCTGCCGCACTGGCAGCCGCAGAGATGCGCGGCGCCAGCGGCAGCGAACTACTCGCCGCCGTCATCGCCGGTTACGAAGTGGCGCTGCGCATCGGCCGCGATCACGCCGCCGATCTCAGCCTGCGCGGTTTTCGCACCACGCCGATCTACGGCGCTTTCGGCGCGGCAGCCGCCGGCGCGCGGCTGTTCGGCCTTAACGCGCAAGCCACGATGCACGCGCTCGCCACCGCCACGCATGCGGTGGGCGCGTTGCGCGAGTTTGCCGACGCCGGCACCGATGAGTATCCGTTTCAGGTGGGTTATGCCGCGCGCAACGGTCTGACGGCGGCGCTACTGGCAAGCGAAGGCATCGCCGGCACCGCGACCGCGCTCACCGGGCGCGCGGGATTTTTTCGCGCCTTCGGCAAGCGCGACAAGGATTACGCGGCCCGCCTGCTCGATGGTCTCGGCGCTTATTATGAAATGGAGCGCGTCACCTACAAACCGTATCCCGGCGGCCAGTGGCATCGCAGCGTGATCGATGCATTCGTGGCGCTGCGCGAACAAGCCGCGGGCGCCGCGCTTGAATCAGCCGAGGTGCGCATGCATCCGTTCGAAGCGAAATTCCTTGGCCTCGATTACAACGGCCCGTTCCATACCTATGCGCAAGCCTTTTTCAGCATCCCGTTTTGCGCCGCGCTGGCGTGGCTGCACGGCACGGTTACTTTTGCCGCGCTCAATCGCTTTGACGACCCCGCCGTGCTGGACGTGATGGCGCGCACACACGTGGTCAGCGACGACAACTGCGCGCGTTACAAGCCGGTGATACACATCGAGCTGCACGGCGGTCGCACGCTGCAACGCACGGAAACCGCGGGCGAAGACATCTATAACCTGACGTGGGATATTGCAAAAGACATGACGCGGCAGTTTTGCACCGAAGCGCACGTGCCGCTGCCACTGGCCGATGCGTTGATCGACACCGTGCAACGTATCGACACCCTGCCGGACATCGCGCCGCTTATCAAAGCCGCGACGGCTATCGCCCGCGCCTGCCGGGCTGTTTAAGCTGCACCCCCATGCCGTCGTTCTGGCGCAGGCCAGAACCCAGTGCGTCATCTGATCCGAAGGATCTAATCGGTAGTTGCGCAGGGACGCACGAACTGGATTCCGGCCTGCGCCAGAATGGCGGGGTGGAGTGGTAGCGTTTACGGAAAGCTGTTGGTGGATTTGCGCAAAGCAAGTATGTTCAGTCGCGTAACGACAGCTTTCCTGCAACAAATTCACGGCTGCCTATATCCGCACACGACCCCATGCCGTCATTCGATCTGCTCAATACTGGCCAGTTAGGGTTGTAGTATGCAACTGCTCCACACCACTGCAGAAAATCAGCTCTCCGGTTTGATGTTTGCGGCCTTGACCACTTTCTGCCATTTCGCAATGTCACGCTTGAGAAATTCGTGAAACCGTTCTGAGGAGCCGCCTGCTGGCTCCACGCCGGCGCCTGCCATACGCTCTTGCACGTCGGACAGTTGCAGACTACGGTTAATTTCGCTGTTCCAGCGTGCGACGATATCTTTAGGCAGCGCTTTCGGTCCCAAGGCAGACGTCCAGTTGACGGCCTCATAACCGCGGATAGTTTCACTGACAGTTGAAATTTCAGGTACGGCGCTGGAACGCTTGATTGTAGTCACCGCAATGCCGCGCAGGCGGTTCGTTTTAACATGTGGGATCGTCTCGGGCATACTACCGATGACGCACTGGATCCGCCCTCCGACCAAGTCGTTAAGCGCAGCGCCGGTGCCCTTGTACGGCACATGCGTCATTTTGGTGCCTGCCATCTGGTTGAAGAGTTCGGTAACAAGGTGCACGCTACTTCCGGTACCGCCGGTGCCATAGTTCAGTTTCCCGGGATTCGCTTTGTCATATGCAATCAGTTCATTGACATTCTTGATCGGGCCCGATGGATTGACCGTTACAACAAAACCGGTCTCGCCGATCAGTGCGATGGGTGCCACGTCACTCACCGGATCGTAGGGAAGCTTGTAGAGCGCCGCATTTGCGGCATACGCAGCCGACACAATTAGCAAGGTGTAACCGTCTGGGTTCGCCCTCACTACAGTTTCGATGCCGATGGCACCGCCGACACCAAGGCGGTTATCCACGACGATTCCCTGCTTGAAGGTCTCACTGAGTTTCTGTGCCAGCATACGAGCCATGATGTCGGTTGAGCCGCCGGGCGGAAACGGTACGACTAAACGAATCGGCTTGGTCGGATAGTTTTGCTGGGCATACACGCTGCACGCCGCGAGCAGAAGTCCCAGAAATGCAGCCATCGAGCAATGACGTAGTCGCATACCCACCGCCTTTCGGTAAAGGCGCACCGGGTTACGCCGAAGTAGCGGGGCTGGGAGCAGGCGTTATATACCCGCAGGCAGTCTTCCACTTCTCACGTTACGCCAACCGCAGGATCAGCACAACAGGCCGTTTAAACAAGCATTGCCTGCAAATTCAGATGTAACGGCGAAGGCCCGCAATTGGCCGTCCAGAGACATTAGCCACGGTCGGCTTTCTATCGCAAGAATACAGCGGTTCCTCCGCTTGCCTTTATTACCTCCATGTTCAGCCAACGTAGCTTCCAACGCCACGTATCCTCACGTTAAACCTCCGCCGCCTTCGCACCCTCCACCACCCGCAGTTCCGGCCTTGCGTGCTGGCTACTGGTGCGCAACGTGGGTTCGGCATCCTGCAAATACGCCCGGCTCAATTCCATCACGCTATTGCAGCCGAGCAGCGCCATCACGCGGCTGATCTCCTCGCGGAAAATAGTCAGCGCGCGTTCCGCGCCATACTGACCGGCAGCGGCAATCCCATAGAGGCCTGGGCGTCCGATCTGCACCGCGTGGGCGCCCAACGCCAGCGCTTTAACCACATCACTGCCGCGGCGAAAGCCGCTGTCGATCAACACGGTGACGCGTTTGCCGACGGCACTCACGATTTCCGGCAAAGCTTCGAGCGGCGCAATCGCGCCATCGAGATTGCGCCCGCCGTGATTGGAAACGATCACGCCATCCGCGCCGCACTGTACGGCGAGCTCGGCGTCCTCCGCGTGCAGCAGGCCCTTGACCAGCAGCTTGTGCGG
>CAMDDY010000274.1 GCA_945893125.1 Bordetella parapertussis | reverse complement strand
ATCACCAAAAAAGACATCTCTGCCGCCATGCACTACCTCAACCATCGCCCCAGAAAATGCCTCGGCTTCAAAACACCCCACGAAGTCTTCTGGAAGAAGCTACACTCGCATCATAACGCGGTTGCACTTCAGACTTGAATCCGCCAAGTTTTTCTTAAAGTCTTTTACGAGTTAAAACTGCGAGCTACCCGTGATTCGGCAGCGCACCCTCAAAAACGTGATCAGCGCCACAGGCGTGGGCCTGCACACCGGTGAAAAGGTGTACATGACGCTGCGTCCGGCTGCCGTGGATACGGGCATTGTGTTCCGTCGCGTGGATTTGCCGCAGGTGGTGGATATCAAGGCTACGCCGTATGCGGTGGGCGATACGCGGCTGGCGTCGTGCCTGCAAAAAGACGGCGCGTCGATTGGCACCGTTGAGCACCTGATGTCTGCACTGTCGGGCCTCGGCGTCGATAACGCCTACATCGATCTTTCCGCGCCGGAAGTGCCGATCATGGACGGCAGCGCCGGGCCGTTTGTGTTCCTGCTGCAATCGGCGGGCATCGAGGAACAAAACGCCGCCAAGCGCTTTATCCGCATCCTCAAAACGGTGGAAGTGAAAGAGGGCGATAAGTGGGTGCGGTTGGAGTCGTATAACGGCTTTAAGATCGACTTGGCCATTGAGTTCAATCACCCGGTGTTCGAGCGTACGCGCCAGACCGTGGGCATTGATTTTTCGTCCACTTCGTTTATCAAGGAAGTGAGCCGCGCCCGCACGTTTGGTTTCATGCAGGACGTGGAGTCGATGCGTTCGCAGGGGCTGGCGCTGGGCGGCAGTCTGGATAACGCGATTGTGATGGACGAGTACCGCATTCTGAACAGCGACGGTCTGCGCTACGACGATGAATTCGTCAAGCACAAGGCGCTGGACGCGATTGGCGATCTGTATCTGCTGGGCCATCCGCTGATCGGCGCGTTCAGCGGCTTCAAGTCCGGCCATGCGTTGAACAATCAACTGTTGCGTGCATTGCTCGCGGATGCCGCGGCATGGGAGTTCTGTAGTTTTCTCAAGGCCGAAGAAGCGCCCCGCTTTGTATTCTGGCAGCCGCAGGTTGCTTGATTCCCGGCAAGTACTGCCTTTCCGAAGGCTGCGATAACTCGGCAGCGCTTTGGCGCCGTAGCGGGCTTTACGATTTTTTCAGACGATTGCGCATCAGGTTGGTGACTGCCAACTTAAGATCCGGATTACGGATCGTTTTGGCGGTTTCTTCAAATTGTTTAATATAATCAACTGGTAACGCAGTTTTGTTCAAGCTGGCCGATGGCCCTGCTGGTGGGGATTTGGGTTGCACGTCCACTCGAATTCCAGTAACCTCCGCTTCGAGTTTTTGGAATATGGGTAGCAGGCGTGGCAGCAGTTGGCGAAGCTTCGCGGCAACCGCCGCATTGTCAGCCAAGAGATACAGCGTCCCTGCCTTTAAGTAACCCACACGGCTTGCCTTGGTAATTTCGGCAAGTTCGACCGGGGTGCAGTCAACATAAGCCCGTTGCAGCGCCAGCAGGCGTTGCGTTTTTTCGCGGAGCGCGGCAAGTTCGCTTGATGCGCCCAGCAGATTGCGTATGTCACGTAGCGGCATGCGTGGCAGCGTGGAGGTAGCCGTTGAACATTATTCTCGTTTCCGAGCATCTTGCGAAGGCCAGAACCATCAATATTGGCGTTCGCCAGCTTGCAGTAATGGCCATGGGGCTGGTGGTTTCGGTGTTTGTGTTGGCGGGCACGCTCAATTATCTGATGATCCGCTATGCGTCGTCGCTGCATTTTCTGCCTTATTTGCAGAATATGGTGGTGTCGGTGCAACAGACGCAGCAAACCCAGTCCGAATCCTATTTGCGCGATAACCTCAACGCCATGGCGCAGCGCTTGGGCGAAATGCAGGCGCAATTGCTGCGTCTGGATACCTTGGGTGAGCGGCTGGCGAAACTGGCGGGATTCAAGCCGCAGGATTTTCGCTTTAATGAGCCGCCGGGGCGTGGCGGCGCGCCATCCACAGTGCGAAGCCGCGATTTCACCTTGTCCGACCTCTCACAGCAGATCGAGCGCCTGACGCGCACGGTAGACGACCGCGGCGATAAACTCGGCGCATTGGAGTCGATGCTGACGATTGAAAGCGCCAAGAAAAAGTTGATCCCGACCATGTTGCCGGTGCTCGGCGGCGGCTACAATTCCAATTACGGCTGGCGCATCGACCCTTTTAACGGCCAGCATTCCTATCACGAGGGGATCGACTTCGCCGGTGGCGAAGGCACTCCGATTCTGGCCGCCGCCGGCGGCGTGGTGGTCTACGCGGAGTACCATGCGGCGTATGGTAATATGGTCGAGCTTGATCACGGCAATGATTTGATTACGCGTTATGCACACGCTTCGAAAATGCATGTCAAAGTAGGTGACATGGTTTTGCGCGGCGCGAAAATAGCGGAAGTGGGCCGTACCGGTCGGGCAACCGGCACGCATTTGCACTTTGAAGTCCGGCAGCGCGGCATAGCGGTGAATCCTGCCCAGTTCTTGCACTTGCCGGGCTGAAATCGAATACGGCTACGAAATGAAACGCGAGGGGTGGGGATTTCCCCGCCCCTTTTTATTTGCGCAGGAAGTTCATGGTTACTGGAATTCTCAAAAAAATATTCGGCAGCCGCAATGACCGGTTGCTGAAACAATATCGCCGCCGCGTGGTGGCGATTAATGCGCTGGAAGCGGAAATTTCCAAGTTGTCCGACGATGGGTTGCGGGCAAAAACGGCGGATTTTCGTGAGCGCGTCCGGGCGCATCTGGCGAAGCTGGAGGCTGGTGACGGTGCGTCGCGTGGTGCAACCGCGCTGGCGCAGGCGCGGGAGCGTGAGCGCCGCGAAATTCTGGACGAAATGCTGCCAGAAGCGTTTGCCGTGGTGCGCGAAGCCTCCAAGCGCGCGCTGGGCATGCGCCACTTTGACGTGCAAATGCTCGGCGGCATCGCGTTGCACAACGGAAAAATCTCGGAAATGCGCACCGGCGAGGGCAAGACTCTGGTGGCAACCTTGCCCGCGTACCTGAACGCATTGGCCGGCATGGGCGTGCATATCGTGACGGTTAACGATTACCTCGCCAAACGCGACGCGGAGTGGATGGGGAACATCTATCGTTTCCTCGGACTCACCGTGGGCGTGAATTTGTCGCAGATGGAGCACGCGTTAAAGCAGGAGGCTTACGCCGCCGACATTACCTACGGCACCAACAATGAGTTCGGCTTCGATTATCTGCGCGACAACATGGTGTATCACAACTCGGAAAAAGTGCAGCGCGTGCTGAGTTACGCCATCGTGGACGAGGTGGACTCGATCCTGATCGACGAGGCGCGCACGCCGCTGATTATTTCAGGGCAGGCCGAGGACACCGGCGATCTTTACGTCAGAATGAACGCGGTGGTGCCCAAGCTCGTGCGTCAAAAAGACGAAAAGGGCGAAGGCGATTATTGGGTGGATGAAAAGCAGCATCAGGTCACGATGTCGGAAGAAGGCCACCAGCACGCGGAAGAACTGCTGACCCAGGCGGGCATGCTGTCCGAAAACAGCAGCTTGTATGACGCCGCGAACATCAATCTCATGCATCACTTAAATGCAGGGTTGCGCGCGCATAGCCTGTATCACAACGAGCAGCAGTACGTGGTGCAAAACGGCGAGATCATTATCGTCGATGAATTCACCGGGCGCTTGATGCCGGGGCGGCGCTGGTCGGAAGGCCTGCATCAGGCGGTCGAGGCGAAAGAGGGCGTGGAAATACAGAAGGAAAATCAGACGCTGGCGACGATTACCTTCCAGAATTATTTCCGCATGTACAAAAAGCTTGCGGGCATGACCGGCACGGCGGACACCGAGGCGTACGAGTTCCAGCAGATTTACGGGTTGGAAACGGTGATCATCCCGACGCACCACCCGATGATCCGCAAGGACATGAACGATCTGGTGTACCAATCCACGCCGGAAAAATACGAAGCGGTGATCGCCGATATCAAGGATTGCCATACGCGCGGACAGCCGGTGCTGGTGGGTACCACGTCGATTGAAAGCTCCGAGTTGCTGGCGGGCATGCTGGAAAAAGAAGGCGTGCCGCACAACGTGCTGAACGCCAAGCAGCACGCGCGCGAAGCCGAAATCGTGGCGCAGGCGGGCCGTGCGAAAGTGGTGACCATCGCCACCAACATGGCCGGTCGCGGCACGGACATTGTGCTCGGCGGCAGCATTCACCGCGAGACCGAGGATCTGCGCGGCGATACATCGCTAGACGAAGCCACGCGGCAAAAGCGCATGGACGACATGCGCCACGACTGGCAGGTGCTGCACAATCAAGTGGTGGCGCTGGGCGGCGTGCATATCATCGGCACTGAACGGCATGAGTCGCGCCGTATCGACAATCAGTTGCGCGGCCGCTCGGGGCGCCAGGGCGATCCGGGTTCCAGCCGGTTTTATCTGTCGCTCGACGATCCGCTGATGCGCATATTCGCGGGTGATCGCGTCAAGGCGATCATGCAGCGCCTGAAGGTGCCGGAAGGCGAACCTATCGAAGCCGGCATGATTAATCGCTCCATCGAAAACGCGCAGCGCAAGGTCGAGGCGCGCAATTTCGACATTCGCAAACACCTGCTCGAATACGACGATGTAGCCAACGATCAACGCAAAGTCATTTACCAGCAGCGCAACGAGTTGCTCGACGCGGAAGATATGTCCGATACCATCACCGCGATGCGCGCGGATGTGGTCATCGGCTATGTTGCGCAGTATATTCCGCCGGACAGTCTTGAAGAGCAATGGGATGTCGCGGGCCTTGAGCGTACGCTTGACGCGGAACTCGCGCTTGAGTTGCCGGTACGGCAATGGCTAAAGGATGAGTCCGGATTGGAAGAGGATGCATTGCGCAGCCGTATCGTTGAGGCCGCGCATAAGTCCTACAACGACAAGGTCGCGCTGGTCGATGCACAGGCGATGCGCCAGTATGAGCGCGGCCTGATGCTGCAAAGCATCGATACCCATTGGCGCGAGCATCTGTCGATGCTGGATCACTTGCGGCAGGGCATCCATTTGCGTTCGTATGCGCAGAAAAACCCGACGCAGGAATACAAGCGCGAGGCGTTCGAGTTGTTCTCGTTGCTGCTCGACACGATCAAGGGTGAAGTCACGAAAACCCTGATGACGGTTCGCATACGCAACGCCGACGAACTACAGGCGGTCGAGGAACCCGAGGCATTGCAAAATGTGCAATACCAGCATGCTGATTTCAGCGAAGCGGGCGCGGCCGAAGCGGGCCCGACGGATGCTGCCGCAAGCGATGAATCCAAAGCCCAACCTTTTGTTCGCCCTGGCGAGAAAGTGGGGCGCAATGATCCTTGTCCGTGCGGATCCGGCAAAAAATACAAACAGTGCCATGGCAAGCTGAGCTGATTTAGGTTTTTCTGGAATCGTACTATGCCCGTCAATTTATCCGTTCCCGATCCCGCTGCGTTGCTGCCGGTAAACGGCGTGACGCTCGGCATCACTGAAGCGAACATCCGCAAGCCGGGCCGCAAGGATTTGCTGGTCATGTGCATGGACGATGGCGCGCGCGTGGCGGGTGTATTCACGCAGAATCGGTTTTGTGCGGCGCCGGTGGTGGTGTCACGGCAACATCTTTCCACGCTCGACCCGGATAAATCGATGCGCGCGCTGGTGGTCAATACCGGTTGTGCCAATGCAGGCACGGGTAATGAAGGTCTAAGGCACGCGCGTGAAACGTGCGCGGCATTGGCGAAACTCATCGGTTGCGCTTCGTCGCAGGTGTTGCCGTTTTCAACCGGCGTGATTATGGAGCCGCTGCCGTTTGATAAAGTGATAGCCGGCTTGCCGCACTGTCTGGCGGATTTGAAGCCTGCGAATTGGGCAAATGCCGCACAGGCGATCATGACAACGGATACCGTGCCGAAGGCTGCGTCGCGGCAATTCGACATCGGCGGCGCGCAAATCACCGTGACCGGCATCGCCAAGGGCGCCGGCATGATCCACCCGAATATGGCGACCATGCTGGGTTACGTGGCGACCGATGCGCGGGTGAGTTTGCCGTTGGTCAAACTCGCTGTGGCATATGCTGCGCAGCATTCATTCAACTGCATCACGGTGGACGGCGATACTTCCACCAATGATTCGTTTATTCTGATCGCCACCGGCAAGGCGGCGATGGCGCAAATCACCGACGCGAACAGCGCGGCGTACGTGGCGTTTCGCGATGCGGTGACGGCCATCGCCATTGAACTCGCACAGGTGATTATTCGTGACGGCGAAGGCGCCACCAAATTCATCACGGTGCGTATTGAGGGCGGCAAGACCGGGGACGAATGCCGTAAAGTGGCATTTGCCATTGCGCATTCGCCGCTGACCAAGACGGCATTTTTCGCCAGCGACCCCAATCTCGGACGCATCCTGGCGGCAGTGGGTTACGCGGGCATTGATGATCTGGATACGGACAAGATCGATTTGTATCTCGACGACGTGCTGGTTGCGAAAAACGGCGGACGTTTTTCGGGTTATCAGGAGGCCGACGGCCAGCGCGTGATGAAGCAGGCGGAAATCACCGTGCGCGTGGTGTTGAATCGCGGCTCGGTGTCGGCGACGGTGTGGACTTGCGATTTGTCGCACGATTACGTGAGCATCAATGCGGATTACCGAAGTTAAAATATCGTTTAAAAACAATTGGTTACGTAATGACGGATGTAAACGAACTGTTGGCGCGCGCCGAATCGATTGCGGCGCGGTTGGAAAAGTTGTTACCTGCCGACCCGGCGCCTACGGATTGGAAAGCGTCGATCGCGTTTCGCTGGAGAAAGCACAATGGCCGCGGCGCCATTCATCCGGTCGGCCAGGTGCA
>CAMDDY010000273.1 GCA_945893125.1 Bordetella parapertussis | reverse complement strand
AATCGCCAAGGAACTCGACGCCGACTTCTTCTTCGCTCACCCCTATTCCTCCTGGGAGCGGGGTGCCAACGAAAACATGAACGGCCTCATCCGTGAGTTCTTCCCGAAGAAGATGCGCTTCGATTCAATCATCAAAAAAGACATCTCTGCCGCCATGCACTACCTCAACCATCGCCCCAGAAAATGCCTCGGCTTCAAAACACCCCACGAAGTCTTCTGGAAGAAGCTACACTCGCATCATAACGCGGTTGCACTTCAGACTTGAATCCGCCGTGCTATTTATTGATGTGAAAGCATCTTAGGGCGCAGCAGGCAAATGCACTCTTGATCCCGGTCAATTTTGCAGCGAGGCTGCGCAATTGACTCCGCCTAAATCTTGCCGCGTCGCTTTAGCCGGCTCAGTGTTTCCGGCGACAGATTCAAATACGAGGCCAGTTCCTTCTTCGGCAGGCGCTCGGCGAGTTCGGTGTGTTTACGCATAAAGCGCTGTACTCGGCCGGGCGCGTCGAGCAGATGCAGCGTGATGGTGTGCGCCATGACTTCGCTCATCAGCTTCATCACTTCGAGCTCGAACTCGGCCTTGATTTTGGCGTGCCGTTCGAGGAATGCCGCCCACTGCAGCATCGACAGCTTGGCGGCGCGCACTTTGGTGACCGCGCGTATCGAATACGGCATCGGCATCTTTAAACGCCAGGCGGCGTAGCTGGTGTCGATGTCGCTTTCGGCGGCAAAGCGTAAAATCATTTCCTTGCCCTGCGCGTTGGACACGGCGCGTTTTAAAATACCATCGAGGACGAAGTATTGCTCCATCGCGTGCGTGCCCTGGAGTTCCAGCGTTTCGCCTTTGGCGTAGTCGATAATTTCCAGCAACGGCTCAAACTCCTGCCACTGCGCCGCGCCGAGGCTTTTCAAAACCATGTTCTGCCGCAATTGCAGGCGGATGATTTTGGACTGGGGATGCAGTGCGAGCTGGGTCATGGATGCCGGAGGAAATTCGGAAGCTGGAATTGTATAACTATATGTTTATTAAGTAAATTTTTGGAGAGTAATCTTGACTCTGGTCAAGGTCACAGTGGTCGCCATTACCTATAGTTGCGCCCTCTCGCCGGGGTACAATCTACACCGCAGAATTATTGGAGAAATGAATGGAAGCTTTAAAGGGCGTAAGAATTCTCGACATGACGCACGTGCAGGCGGGGCCGACGTGCTCGCAGTTGCTGGCGTGGATGGGCGCGGATGTGATCAAGTTCGAGCCGCCGCAGGGTGACGCCACGCGCGGGCAATTGCGCGATGTGCCGAACGCGGACAGTCTGTATTTCACCATGCTCAACTGCAACAAGCGGTCGATCACGGTGAACATGAAAAACCCGGAAGGTAAAAAAGTCTTCGTTGATCTGTTGATGAAGTGCGACATCATCATGGAAAACTTCGGCCCCGGCGTGCTCGACCGTTTTGGTTTTACCTGGGAAAAGATACACGAGATCAATCCGAAGATCGTGATGGGTTCGATCAAGGGTTTCGGTTCCAGCGGCCCGTATTCGGATTTCAAAGCCTACGAAAACGTGGCGCAGGCGATGGGCGGCGCTATGAGTACCACCGGCGTGCCCGAAGGCCCGCCGTTCGTCACCGGCGCGCAGATCGGTGACAGCGGCACGGGCCTGCATTTGGCGATTGGTTTGCTCGCGGCGTTGCATCAGGCCAACCGCACGGGGCAGGGCCAATATGTCGAGGTGGCGATGATGGACGGCGTGATGAACCTTTGCCGTGTGAAGTGGCGCGATCATCAGCGGTTGACACGTCAGTCGCTGTCCGAATATTCGGTGCCGACGGCAGTGGGTATGGGGGATGTGCCGCGCGCGGGCAATGATTCCGGCGGCGGACAGTTGGGCAATGCGATTCATTGCAAGCCGGGCGGGCCGAACGACTATATTTACGTGGTGGTGCAAGAAGCGGTGTGGGACGGCCTCGCCAAACGCATCGGGCCTGATATCGGATTGCCTGATCTGGCCAGCGATGAGCGTTTCGTCAAGATTGCCGATCGCCGCAAGAACCAAAATGCAATTTGGGCGGCGCTGACAAAATTCGCGGCCAACTACACCAAGCGCGAGTTCATGGCGATCTTGAATCCGCTCGATGTGCCGTGCGGACCGATCATGTCCACCGAAGATCTGGCGACCGATGAGCATGTGCGCGGCCGCGAAATGTATGTCGAACTCGATCATCCGCAACGTGGTAAATGGTGGAACGTCGGCATGCCGATCAAATTGTCGGCGTCACCCGCGGTGATCAAGCGCTCGCCAACATTGGGCGAGCACACGGATGAAGTTTTGCAAGACGTGCTGGGCTACACGGACGACAAGGTGGCCCAGATGAAGACGGCCGGCGCGTTTTCGTTGCCGCCAAAGAAAGTTGCATAGAGAGAGCAAAATGAAAATCGCAATCATAGGCCAGCAGGATTTTGGTAAAGCGGTACTGGATGCCTTCCTCGCGCGCGGCGATGAAGTCGCAGGTGTGTTCTGCGCACCCGAAAAACCCGGCGCCAAGGCCGACCCGGTGCGCGCGGCTGCCGAGGAAAAGAACATCAAGGTATTCCAGTTCAAGTCGCTGCGTGAGCAGGACGCGCACGATGCGCTGAAAAGTCTGAATGTGGATCTGGCCATCATGGCGTACGTGTTGCAGTTTGCGCCGGACACGTTCGTCCATTTGCCGCGGCTCGGCACCATTCAATATCACCCGTCGCTGTTGCCGAAATACCGCGGGCCATCGTCGATCAACTGGCCGATCATGCGCGGCGAGCGCAAAACGGGGTTGACGATTTTCCGGCCCAACGAAGGCCTGGACGAAGGCCCGATCGTGCTGCAAAAAGAATGTGCTGTCGGCCCGGATGACACGCTGGGTGATGTGTATTTCAACCACTTATTTCCGCTCGGCGTGAAAGCCATGCTGGAGGCCGCCGACCTGGTATTTGCCGGCAAGCACAGCGAGACGGTGCAGGATGAATCGCAGGCGAGCTACGAAGGCTGGTGCCGCGCGGGCGAGTCGCGCATACACTGGGCGAGCCACGTCGATGCGGTTTACAACGTGATCCGCGGTTGTAATCCGGCGCCGGGTGCATGGACCATGCTCAATGGCAAGAAGGTGCAGATTTTTGATGCCAAAAAACATCTGTTCCGCCGCTTCGCCGATGTGGCGGGAAAAATGGGCGAAGTCTCCGCGGTAAATGAGCAGAGTTTTCGCATCACGGCGCAGGGCGGTACGATTGAAGTGTTGCGCGCACGCGGAGAAGACGGCAAGAAAATTTCAGGCGGCGAGTTTGCCAAGATCAATGGATTGGCCAACGGCGTAATCTTTGATTCGTAAGCAGCGTTATTGCCGCCACCGGTTTGTTGCGCAGAACGTAAAACGCCACCCACGAGGTGGCGTTTTTTATAGGGTTACACAGTGTAAGTATATGTTTTTAATCATTATTTAATTTAATTTTAAATGGCGTGTTGAAACGCCACATCGTGGCCCGTGGTTAGGGCAGGGCTAAACGGTGCGGTGTCTTAGCCACACTTTGGCGGAAGTTTGCGCGGGATCGCGGCAAAAACATGGCTTTTATTTTTGGGTATCGTAAAATGAATCAGAGGGTTGCGTGAGATTATTCACAAATAACTTAACATGGCGCTGCAATAATTTTAACTATACCGCACAATAGCGCCTGAAGCGGGGAGGGGTGCAAAATGGCGTCTGGTATTCTGAGCGATGCATCGATTGCATGCCTCTGATGTGTAAGGCGTAAGCACGACGGAAAAATTTAATGGCAGAAAATATCAAGCGGTTTGACATGGTCTCGGCCACCGATGTGGGCAGGGTCAGGCCGCACAATGAAGACAGCATAGCGGCTGACCCTGACATTGGCGTAGCGACGCTGGCGGACGGCATGGGGGGCTACAATGCCGGTGAAGTCGCCAGCGGCATAGCGGTTGCCATGATACCAGCTGAAATGCGCAAGCTGCGTGCGGCAAAGTCCGTTGATCTGATGCCCGACGCCGAATTCGAAAAGTGCGTTGAAGAGCAGGCGCGCAAGGTCAATGCCGCTATTTATAATGCGGCGCAAAAAGAATCGCAATATGCAGGCATGGGCACCACGCTGGTATTCGCCGGCTGGCACGGGAGCAAGGTGACGGTCGGGCATCTGGGAGATTCGCGCATGTATCGTGTGCGTGGCGATGTCATTGATCCGCTGACCAAGGATCATTCGTGGATACAGGAGCAGATCGACAAAGGCTTGATGACCTACGAGCAGGCGCGAGCGTCGAAAAAGAAAAATCTGGTGACGCGCGCCTGCGGAATCGATCCCAACGTGGCGCCTGAAGTTCGCACCTTTGACGTCGAGCAGGGTGATATTTATGTGTTGTGTTCGGACGGGCTCTATGACATGGTGCCCGACGACGAAATTCACCTGACGGTTTCGTCGCTCAAGTCAAATCTGACACTCGCGGCGCAGCACCTGGTGCAGCAGGCCAACGACAACGGAGGCCGCGACAATATCTCGGTGATTCTGGTGCATGTATTGCAGGGTTACCAGCAGCAGCGGGCGGGATTTCTGGCGAAATTGAAATCCTGGTTCAAATAAAGCTTAGGGAAACAGTCATGGCGAAGTTGATACTCAGTCTTGAGGGTTCGGTGATCCGGGAACTTACGCTCGACAAGGAGCGAGTCACCATCGGCCGTAAACCGCAAAACGACATCCAGATTGAAAATCTGGCCGTCAGCAGCGAGCACGCGCGCATCGTGACCATACTCAACGACTCATTTCTTGAAGATATGGGATCGACCAACGGCACCTTGGTCAACGGCAATCCGGTCAAAAAACATATTTTGCAGAACAACGATCTTATCGAGATCGGCAAATACAAACTGAAATTTTTGACGGAAGGCCCGGCGGTAGGCCAAACCAGCGTTGAGGATTTTGAGCGCACGATGGTGCTGCGCGCGCCATCGGCCGCACCGCGCCCGGCGTCTCCGCCGCCGCCACTAGGCGCTGCATCGGGCGCCGCATTGACGATTCCGCCCGTGCCGCCGGTCACGCCGCCGGTCACGTCCAAGCCTGCCGCACCTTCACCCGTATCGGCGCCAGTAGTTACCCCCGCGCCAGCCGCGGCTCAGCAGGCGTTCATTCAGATCATGAGCGGGCCCGGCGTTGGCAAGGAGCTGCCGCTGACAAAAAGCCTCACCACGCTGGGCAAGCCTGGTGTGCAGGTCGCCGTCATCACCAAACGGCCGCAGGGTTATTTCATTACCCATGTGGAGGGCGCAAACTTTCCCGTGCTCAATGGACGCACGCTGGACAATCAGGCGCAGGCGCTGAATGATCACGACCTGATCGAAATTGCCGGCGTGAAGATGGAATTTTTCTTCAAGAAATAACCCGGCTCGGGCCTGAATCGCGTTTGGCGTGAAGCGCCGGATTGTTTGTTTGCCGCCCTGCGACGCCTGCGGCACACCACCACGCCACTTCTGGTGGCGTACGGAAGTATTCTGGCGGCGCGCGGAAGTATCATGGGCATGGAATCCTCTGCGCGGGCCTTTACCTGCATCGTCTACACGGAATAAGTCGTGAAGAAACATCTCGTGCGCATCGTGGTTGGCCTGCTGATCCTGGTGGTCTTTCTGCAGCATGAGCGCGAGAACATTGCGATTCCGTTGCTGCGCAATGTTGAAAACATCGTTTATGACTTGAAGGTAAGGCTCGGCATGCCGGGCGGAGTTCATGCGGGTGTGGTTGTTCTCGACATTGACGAAAAAAGTCTGAAGGAACGCGAGGATGGTGGTGAGGGGCGCTGGCCGTGGCCGCGCGACCGGCTGGCCTTGATGCTGGACAAGTTGTTCGACAAGTATCAAGTCGAAGTGCTGGGTTTTGACGTGGTATTTCCGGAACGCGACGAGACGTCCGGCGTGCGCGTACTGGAACGTCTTGCCGGAAATGAATTGAGCGAGGTGCCGCAGTTCAAGGCCGCATTCGAGAAGCTCAGGCCGCAGCTCGAGTACGACGACATCTACGCGCGCAAGATGCAAAACCGCAAGATCGTTCTGGGATATTCGTTCCTGGAAAATGATCCCGCGAAAAAAGGCATGTTGCCGGCGCCGGTGCTGGATGACCAGGCATTGGGTGGACAAAGCCTTCCCATTCGTTCGCTGCCGGGCTATACCGCCAATCTTGCGGTGCTGCAAAAAAGCGCACATAGCGCGGGCCACTTTAATCCCGATCAGGAAGTGGATGGCGTGGTGCGCCGTGTATCGCTGTTATCCAAGTTTGACGGCAAATACTATGAGGCGTTATCGCTGGCCATGGTGCGAAGTTATTTGGGCATGCCGCCGATTAAACTCAAGTTTTCTGAATACGCGCAGGGCGCCGCCGAACTCGAAGAGATTTCGATCGCGGGGAACAAGATTCCAGTGGATGATCGGTCCCGGGCGCTTATTCCCTATATCGGGCCGCGCGGCAGCTTCAAATACATTTCGCTGGTTGATGTGCTCAATGACCGGGTGGACATCGCCGATCTGCGCGGCAAGATCGCGATCATTGGCACCACCGCGCCGGGTTTGCAGGATATTCGCGTGGCGCCCGTGGATGCGGTTTATCCGGGGGTCGAAGCCCATGCGAATTTGATCGCGGGCATGCTGGATGGCACCATCAAACAACGGCCGGCATATGCCGAGGGCGCGCAATTTTTGATTGTCATGCTGATCGGAATCGTGCTTGCCATCTGGCTGCCTTTCATGGGCATCGGCAAGGCGACGACAGTAACCTTTACCATTCTGGTGGTTGCCATCGGTGTAAATTTCTGGCTGTTCACGAAGGTGAATTTTGTATTGCCCATCGCCGCGACCGTGATCATGATTTTTAGCATCTATGGTTTCAATACTATTTGGGGTTATTTCAAGGAGGCACGCAGCAAGCGGTGGCGGATTCAAGTCTGAAGTGCAACCGCGTTATGATGCGAGTGTAGCTTCTTCCAGAAGACTTCGTGGGGTGTTTTGAAGCCGAGGCATTTTCTGGGGCGATGGTTGAGGTAGTGCATGGCGGCAGAGATGTCTTTTTTGGTGAT
>CAMDDY010000272.1 GCA_945893125.1 Bordetella parapertussis | reverse complement strand
GGGTGAGTCTTGCCGCGGCCTACGACGCCCTGTCAGAGCGCATGAAAAACTATCTCGCGGGCCTGCGCGCCGAGCATCGCACCATCAAGTCGTTTGGCGACGACATACGCGGCAACCTGTGGCACGACGAAGCCGGACAAAAACGCTTCGAGCAAATCAAGGCATTGGCACCGGTGGATCATCCGGTTGTTCGCACACACCCGGTCAGCGGGCGCAAAGCCTTGTTTGTGAATGAAGGCTACACCACGCGCCTGCTCGGCGTGGCGCGCAAGGAAAGCGATGCCGTGTTGAACTATTTGTTCGATCACCTGCGCACGCCGGAATTTCAGATTCGCCATCACTGGCGCAAAGGTGACCTTGTGGTGTGGGACAATCGCATCACGCAGCACTACGCCGTGGCGGATTATGGCGAGCGGCGATTGATGTATCGCATTACCATCAAGGGCGACAGACCCGTTTAGCGACCAGAATAGAGGAGAAAATAATGTTTAAAAACATATGCTTATATAAATTCATCATGGCGGGTTTGCTGTTGCAAGCGTGCCTTGCCGGCGCCGCCGATTATCCGCAGCGCCCGATACGCGTGATCGTGCCGCTGCCGCCGGGCACCGCCACCGACTTTATCGCGCGCACCCTGAGCATTCCGCTGTCCGACGTTTACAAACAGCAAATCGTCGTTGATAACCGCCCCGGCGCGGGCGGCCTGATCGGCAGCGGATTGGCGGCGAAGGCCACGCCCGACGGTTACACCCTGGTGATGATTGCACCACCGCACACCATGGCGACGCTGCTCAATCCGAATCCGCCGTACCACCCGGTAAAAGACTTCACCCCGGTGGCGGGCATCGCGCTGGTGCCCAACCTGCTGGTGGTATCACCCAACCTGCCGGTGAAATCCGTCAAGGAACTCGCCGCGCTGTTGCGCAACAACCCCGGCAAATATAATTTTGCATCGGTCGGCGTGGGTTCGCTGGCGCATATCGGCGGTGAAATTTTTAACCGCGCGGCAGGTGCGAAACAAGTGCATGTGCCGTTCAAGTTTTTGGGTGATGCATTCACCGAAACCATGGCGGATCGCGTGCATTACTTTTTGTTCACCGTGCCGTCGGCATCCCCCATCGTGCGCGAAGGGCGGCTGCGTGCGCTGGCGGTGAGCGGCTCCAAACGATCATCGGCATGGCCGGATTTGCCCACCGTGGCAGAAGCGGGTTTGCCGGAAGCCACCTCCGACGGCTGGTTCGGTCTGGTAGGCCCGGCAGGCGTGCCCAACGCCATCGTCACCCAACTGCATGGCGACATCGCCAAACTGCTGCGCGAACCGAAAATCCGCGACGCGCTGGCAAAAGGCGGCGCGGAGATTCCGAATGAGACCTCCCCGGTGGCGTTCGGCAAATTGATGCAGACGGAATATGACCGCTATGGGCGGTTGGTTAAAGAGGCTGGGTTGAGGGCGCAGTGAGGGGGGATAGTGAGGGGATAGTGAGGGAGCAGTGAGGAGGCAAGGAGGCACGAGGTAAAACTACTCCTTAAACGCATCGAAGTAATAACTATTGTAATTACAAATCATATTCTTTATAATTACGTTTGTTATAACTTTCGGAATCGCGCGCAAGTTTTTGCCAAAATCCGCCCAAAAGAGACGCTATGCACACCCTCAAACTCACCCAAATTGGTAACTCCGTCGGCGTGGTGCTGCCCAAAGAGGTGCTGGCGCGGCTGCGCGTGGAGAAAGGCGACACGGTTTTTGTAACCGAATCAGCTAACGGCGTGACTCTGTCGCCGTTTGATCCCGCGCTGGAAGAGGAGCTTAAGGCGGGCCGCGAATTCATGAAATCGTATCGCGACACCTTTCACGCTTTGGCCAAGTAAGTGGTTGCGCGAACGTGGCGATGGGTGAGCCGCCGTGCGCTGGAACTGTTGCACGATGAGAGCCTGGCTGAACATGGCGGCGCGGCAGGCATACGCGACGAGAACCTGTTGGAGTCTGCGCTGGCGCGCGCACAGAATCTCGCTAATTATGGTGAACCTGATTTTGCGCAACTCGCCGCCGCCTATGGCTACAGCCTGGCAAAAAACTATCCGTTCGTGGATGGCAACAAGCGCGCCGCGTTTTTAGGCACGGGCTTGTTTCTCGCGCTTAACGGCTATCGGCTGACCGCAACCCAACGCGATGCAACGCTCACCATGCTGGCATTGGCCGCGGGTGAAATCACCGAGGATGCGTTTGCGCAGTGGGTGCGCGGACAGGTGACGGCGCGATAATCACAACGCTTTTCTGTAGTGTCCCTGTTTGGGCTATTCCGTGAGTTTTAAAACAACTACGCACGCCACGGTACAACGCTATCAGCATTGATCGAATCGTCGAATAGCGCCGCTCACCGCCGCAGCGGGCAGCGCTTCCTGATCCGCCAGCGCCTTCAGCGCCGCAACCGCGATGTGCGCGCGATCCACTTCAAAAAACCGGCGTAGCAGTTCGCGTGTGTCGCTGCGGCCGAAGCCATCGGTGCCGAGTACGGTGTAAGGCCGATCCACCCATGCGCGGATCGGTTCGGCATAGGCGCGCACGTAGTCGGTGGCGGCAATCACCGGCCCGGCGTGGTCGCGCGGCGATTTCTCTACCCAACTCGCGCGCGGCGAAATCTCACGTCGCCAACATTAGCGCTGAGATACCTTGCCCGACTGCGTTATCCGCTCACTCAATTTCAAACACGCCATCTTCGTTGCTTTCGAGAAACAATCGAATCGTGATCAGGTGTTCCATAAGTTTGTTTCGAACCACGGTATTCGACACGTTGCCGAGGTTGAGCCAGATTATTTTTGGCGGCATGCCGCGCACGGCAGACAGTTCTACAAAATCAGAATCCTTGGTAACGAGTGCGAATCCCTCTGCTTTTGCATAAGCCCAGATTGCTGAGTCGTCGTCCGCCTCCATGCCAAGCAATTGCACTTGCGTTGACCCCGGAAAGGTTGTCTCCAGCGCGGGCAGCAAGCGGCGTGACAGATTTTGATCCAGCAGCAATTTCACGCTGCTGCACGCACCATGCGCCGCTCGCGATGAGCAGCAAACGTCAGGCAGGCCTGGATATCCCGCGTTTCCAGTTCCGGGTAATCGGTGAGTATTTCGTCATTGGTCATGCCGGAAGCAAGCCAGCTCAGCACGTCATATACCGTGATGCGCATATGGCGGATGCAGGGCTTTCCACCGCGCTTTCCCGGTTCTAAAGTGATTCGTTGCAGCAACTCGTTGTCCATGCTGTCCATTTGGATATTCCTCGTGCCGTGCGTAAAGCTCAACTTAACACAGCGCGCAGAATTTTGCGCCTGCGATACCATCATCCTGCCGAGCGCGATGTGATGGCGTAGTTAATGTAATCAATGCGGGTAATTGAATGGGGCAACAACGGCGAATTAAAGTCACCATTCGTTTAATATAAAAAATCAATATAAACAAATAGTTATGTTGCTTGTGCGGCTGCGTGAGCGAGCGTGTTACACGCGCCACGGTTCCAAAGTATCGGCATGGATAGCGAATTTTTTAATCGCACTGCTTACCGTAGCAGCAGGAATCGCCTCCTGATCCGCCAGCGCTTTGAGCGCGGCAACCGTGATATGCGCGCGATCCACTTCAAAAAACCGGCGTAGCAATTCGCGCGTGTCGCTGCGGCCAAATCCATCGGTGCCGAGCACGGTGTAAGGCCGGCCCACCCACGCGCGGATCGGTTCAGCGAAGTTGCGCACGTAGTCGGTGGCGGCGATCACCGGGCCGGCGTGATCGCGTAAACATGCTTCCACCCACGTGACGCGTGGCGCCGCTTCGGGGTGCAGACGGTTCCAGCGTTCGCAGGTGGCGCCGTCGCGCGCGAGTTCGGTGAAGCTGGTGACGCTCCATACGTCGGCGGCGATTTGATATTCGCTTTCGAGGATTTCTGCCGCTGCTAAAACTTCGCGCAGGATGGTGCCGCAGCCCATTAACTGTATGCGGTGTTTGTGTTTGCTACCGGACTTCAATAAATACATGCCGCGTAGGATGCCTTGCTCGGCGCTGACCGGCATCGCCGGCATGCGATAGTTTTCGTTGGTCACGGTGAGGTAATAGAACACGTCTTCCTGTTCGTCGAGCATGCGGCGCACGCCGTCTTGCACGATCACCGCGAGTTCGTAGCCGTAGGTCGGGTCGTACGACACGCAGTTCGGGAAGGTGGAAGCGATCACGTGGCTGGAGCCGTCCTGATGTTGCAAGCCTTCGCCGGATAGCGTGGTGCGCCCGCTGGTTGCGCCGATTAAGAAGCCGCGCGCGCGACTGTCTCCCGCGGCCCAGATCAAATCGGCGACACGTTGAAAGCCGAAGATGGAATAGAAAATATAAAACGGCAGCATGGTGACGCCGTGCGCGCTGTACGCCGTGGCGGCGGCGATCCATGACGACATCGCGCCCGCTTCGGTGATGCCTTCCTCGATGATCTGGCCGTTCTTCGCTTCTTTGTAATACAGCAGCTCGTCGCGGTCTTCGGGTTCGTACATTTGCCCGGTCGATGAATAAATCGCGAATTGGCGGAACAGTGTTTGCATGCCGAAGGTGCGCGCTTCGTCGGCGACGATGGGCACGATGTGTTTGCCGATGTCGGGGCTTTTCAGGAGTTGCGATAACAACGCGACGAAGCTCATGGTGGTTGATTCTTCGCGCTCGTGCGAACCCTCGATCACGCGTGCAAAACTTTTTAAATCGGGCCCGGGCAATGCGGGTGCCGCATGGGTGCGTGCCGGCATCGCGCCGCCGAGCGCTTTTCGCCTGGCATGCAAATATCTGATTTCATGTGAATTTTCAGATGGCCGGTAAAAGCGTAGCGCGGCTACATCATCGTCTGAAATGGGTAACGCAAAGCGATCACGAAACGCCAGCAGCGCATCGGTCTCCAATTTTTTCGCCTGATGGGCGGTCATTTTGCCTTCGCCCCATTGGCCCATGCCGTAGCCTTTTTTGGTCTGCGCGAGAATCACCGTGGGGCGTCCGCGCTGGCGCACGGCGGCGTGATAGGCGGCATAAATTTTTAAGGGATCGTGCCCGCCGCGCCGCAGCCGGTCGATGTCGGCGTCGGATAAATCAGCCACCAGCGCCTGCAACTCGGGATATTTATTGAAAAAATGTTCGCGGTTAAAGCGCCCGTCGGTAGCGGCGTATTTTTGCAGTTCGCCGTCCACCGTTTCGTGCAGGCGTTGCAGCAGAATGCCTTCCTTGTCGCGCGCGAACAGCGCATCCCAATCGCTGCCCCACAACAGCTTGATCACGTTCCAGCCCGCGCCGGTGAACAGGCCTTCGAGTTCCTGAATGATGGAGCCGTTGCCGCGCACCGGGCCGTCGAGGCGTTGCAGATTGCAATTGACGACAAAAATCAGGTTGTCGAGTTTTTCGCGCGACGCGAGCGATAAACCGGCGAGTGATTCGGGCTCGTCCATTTCGCCATCGCCGACGAAGGCCCATACCTTGCGATCCGACGGCGGGCGCGCATTTTTGAACATTGCGCGGTCTTCGAGGTAACGCATGAAGCGCGCCTGATAAATCGCGTTGATCGGCCCGAGTCCCATCGACGCATTCGGGAACTGCCAGAAATCCGGCATCAGCCACGGATGCGGATACGACGACAGGCCGCCGCCGCGTGTCTCCTGCCGGTATTTCATCAACTGATCTTCGGAGAGGCGCCCTTCGAGATAAGCGCGCGCGTAAATGCCGGTGGACGAATGCGGTTGAAAATAAACCAGGTCGCCATCCTGCCCGGCGCGAAAAAAATGATTGAGGCCCACTTCAAACAAATCGGCCGCCGAGGCATAGGTGGCGATGTGGCCGCCCAACTCGGGATGCTCGCGATTGGCGCGCACCACCATGGCCAGCGCGTTCCAGCGTACCAGCGCGGTGATGCGTTCTTCGAGCGCGAGGTCGCCGGGATAGGGCGGCTGCTCCGCCAGCGGAATGGTGTTGCAGTAAGCGGTGGTGGCGTTGAATTTCAGCCCGCGGCAACTGCGCCGCGCGGTGTCGAACAACTGCTGCATGATGAATTCGGCGCGCGCTTCGCCCTCAACGGCGATCAGCGATTGCAGTGATTCCACCCATTCGCGGGTTTCCCGCGGATCGGGGTCGGGGATGTAGTCCATTTTGCTTTTTTATCCGGGGCAGGGTGATGAATACGCCGATGGTAGGTGTTTACGCCGGGCGTGTGCTTGCGAGTTTTGCTTGAAAAGCAGATGGATAAGCAATATTATTTCGTTAAATGCCAATTAAAACGCAGAAAATTGCCGAACGATCGCAACCCGCTACACCGGTGTCGCTGGACGAAACCGATTGGCGCATCCTGGTCGCGCTGCAGGACGATGCGCGCTTGACCAACGCCGATCTCGCGGAAAAAGTGTTCCTGTCGCCGTCGCCCTGCTTGCGCCGCGTGCGTGATCTGGAGCAGGCCGGGCTGATACGCCGTTACGTCACCTTGCTCGATCCGTTGAAGCTCGGCTTGACCGTAAGCGTGTTCATCCAGGTCAGTCTCGAGAAACAAATGCGCGGCGCGCTCGATACCTTTGAAAATTCCGTGCTGGCGCGCGATGAGGTGATGGAGTGTTACCTGATGACCGGCGACGCGGATTACCTGTTGCGCGTGGTGGTGTCCGATATGCAGTCGCTGGAACGGTTTATCGTGGATTATCTGGCCAAAATTCCGGGGGTATCGAATATCCGCTCCAGTTTTGCCCTGAAACAGGTCAAATACAAGACCGCGCTGCCGTTGCCGTCAAAAGCGCCTCGAAATGCCCGCTCAAGGCCGGGGTAGTGGTGTTTTCGGATACCGTTCAGCAGGACGCGGTCATTCCGCGTACACAATCTTGCCAATCCGGCGGCTTTAGCTTAGTGTGTTGATTATTGGGGTGTTCTGCGGCACGCTCGGCACACTGGGCATACTGGGCACGCCGGGGCGACAAGACAGCCCTTTCTGATTTGATTCTGGCTTGACCATGCACCACGACTACCATTCACTAAACCGCAAGGAGGCAACCGCGAGTTCAAATTCGAAGTGCAACTCTGATTAATAGGTTGGGTGGGCGAGGTGCGATAGCATCCGAGCCCCTCGACCACCAAGTTA
>CAMDDY010000271.1 GCA_945893125.1 Bordetella parapertussis | reverse complement strand
GTTATATTGTTGTTGCATGCGGTGGGTGTTCGGCGACGAATGGCAACAGGAGCGCGACTAAGTGAAAAAGGCGGCATGGACTTTTTTGGGCATCCCAACGCTGGTGTTGGCAGTGTGGTTGCCGCTTGCGGCGGCGCAGGATAACTACCCGTCAGCACCGATCCGGGTGGTGGTGGGCTTTGCGCCGGGCGGGTCCACCGATCTGGTGGCGCGCCTGATGGCGCAGAAGTTGTCGGCGCAAATGAACGCCAGTGTCGTGGTTGACAACAAGGTCGGCGCGAATACCAACATTGCGGCCGATATCGTCGCCAAAGCCAAACCCGACGGCTACACGATGCTATTCAATGCGCCCAGCCAGGTTCTGAGCCGGGCGTTCGGCGAGACGCTCGGCTATGATCTTTTCAAGGATCTGGCGCCGCTTGCGCTGTACTCCACCGCGCCCCAGGTGCTGGTTGTGCATCCTTCCGTTCCCGCCAATACAGCGGCCGAGTTTATCGCCCACGTCAAGGCCAATCCGGACAAACTCGCTTACGGCTCGGCCGGCGCCGGCAGCATTATTCATCTGGGAGCGCTGACGTTTCTGCAGATGAACGGCCTGACCGCGCTGCATGTTCCCTACAAGGGCGGCAGTCCCGCGATGGTCGATCTTGTCGGCGGACGCATACAGTTCACCATGCAAGGCGTGCCTTCCGTGCTGCCGATGGTGAAGGAAAAGCGTATCAGAGCGCTGGCAATCGCCAGCCTCAAGCGTTCGCCGCTGCTGCCCGATGTGCCGACCTTCGCCGAAACCGTCATGCCCGGATTCGAAATAGGCTCATGGACCGGCGTGATGGCGCCGGCAAACACGCCGCCTGCGATCATGAAGCGGCTCAACGGCGAGATCATGAAAGTATTACAGGACACGGATATGCGTAACCGTCTCGCGCAGGACGGCATCGTTGCGCTGGGTTCCACGCCGGAGCAGTATGGCGCTTATCTCAGGAGCGAGCTTGCGCGCTGGAGCAAGGTTATCAAGACCGCCGGCGTCAAACCCGAATGATTTCTTGCGCCGCGCGTACATCGCGCTGGAACGGCGATGAATAACCGGCTTCGATTCGTTTCGACGTTATTCGCCTGCGGCGCGCTCGTCGCCGGATCGATGTGTTCTCACGCGGCAGTGTTTCCGGCGCGAGCCGTGCGTCTCATAGTCGGTTTCGCTCCAGGAGGCAGTACGGATGCTTCGGCCCGCGTGGTGGCCAGGGGATTATCTGAAAAGTGGGGCCAGCCAGTCGTGGTCGACAACCGGGCCGGTGGCGACAGCACTATTGCCGCAGGCATGGTAGCCCACGCCACGCCCGATGGACTTACCCTGCTGTGGACATCCAATGCCCACACGATCACGGCCAGTCAGAGCAAGCAAAGTTATGACGCCATCAGGAGCTTTGCGCCGATCACACTCATGGGTTATGTGCCCAATGTGTTGCTGATCAATCCTTCCGTGGTGTCGGCCAATTCCGCGCGCGAATTGATCGCATTGGCCAAATCCAGGCCCGGTCAGCTCAATTTCGGTTCCAGCGGCACGGGTTCGCCCACGTTTCTCGAAATGCTGCTGCTGATGAACAAGGCCGGTATCGATATGGTCAATATCACCTACAAGGGCGGCGGTCCCGCAGTGGCTGCCTTGCTGGGTGGAGAAACCCAACTGATGTTCAGCACCGTGACGACTTCCGTGGGGCAAGTCAAAGCGGGCAAACTCAAGGCATTGGCTATTACCGGAAGAGTGCGATCGCCGTTGATTCCCGATGTGCCCACGGTCGCCGAGGCAACTGGACTGAGCGGGTTTGAGGAGACCGGCGCGTGGAATGGAGCGATGGCGCCCGCGGGCACGCCCGGCCAGGTAATGAATTTGCTGCACAAGGATTTTGTTGCAGTCATCAGGTCTTCGAGCGCGCAACGGACGTTGTCCGATATGGGCTATATTACGCTGGCTAATTCGTCCGCCGAATTCGCTCAAACCCTGAATAACGACATCTCAAGATGGTCGGTGTTACTCAAGAAGCTCAACGCATAATGAACATTATGCTGGTGGGAGACGTGCTGGTGCGCCGCGAGGATCCGCCAAGCGTGTTTCGCTATATGCGCGATGTTTTTCAGCAGGCCGACATCCTGTTTGGCAATCTCGAAGGGGCGATAGCGGATGGCGGCACGCCACTGGCCAAAGCGCATGAGGCCGACTGGAAAAAGGCGGACGCGCGCCAGATGTCCGCATTGGTGTCGGCTGGATTCAGCGCGGTGAACGTCGCCAACAATCACATGATGGATTTCGGTCACGAGGCGCTGTTGGAAACGCTGGAGCACCTTGATCGCGCCGGCATCTTGCATACCGGCGGCGGGCGGAATTTTGCCGCGGCGCATATGCCGGCCATCGTCGAGCGCGAGGGTTGCCGGGTGGCTTTGCTCGGCTACACTTCTGTGTTCACCGAAAGCTGGGCGGCCGGACCACAGTCGGCGGGGCTGGCCGTTTTGCCCGCCAAAACGGCGTACGAGCCGCCGCCGCGGTTCCTGGAGGTTCCGGGGACGCCGCCGACGATACATACCTGGATGTTGCCCGAGGCGAAATCACAGCTTCGCGCCGACATCGCCGCTGCCCGTGAAAAGGCGGACATCGTTATCTGCACGTTTCATTGGGGCGTTTCCAAAGGCGTGCAGAATATTACTGATTATCAAATCGAACTGGGTCATCACGCGATTGATTGCGGCGCGGATCTCGTGTTCGGACATCATCCGCACAGAATTCATGGCATAGAGGTTTATCAAGGGCGGGCAATTTTTTACTCGCTGGGAAACTTTACCTTCGCCGATCACAACCCGAAAAAGGGGCACGAACTGGAAACGCTCGCGGTACGTTGTGTTGTGCAGGACCGGCAAATCAAAAGCGTGGAATATGTGCCGGTGCTGTGCGATGCGCAGTTGAATCCGCACCCGCTGAGTCTGGACGAAGGCAGCGCCATCGTGGATACGGTCAAACAACGTTCCGCCCGGTTCGATACGCGGTTTGTCGCGGGGCGCGATGCCGTGATCGTTGTGTCCGCGTGATGCTCGCGTTGCGTTTCGCGGGGCCGGCGCGGCGCCGGCCTGAAAACCGTCTATTTATCTTGTCATTGCAAAGGAAACGCCATGCCCAGCGTGGTTGAAGTTCTCGTCGAAGCTTTCGATACGGCCGGCACGCCTTTTATTACCGGTATCCCTGGCGAAGAATCGCTTGAGTTGATTGAAGCCGCGCGGCTGCGCGGCATGCGTTTTATCCTCAACAAACAGGAATCGGCGGCGGCGATGATGTCCGCGGCCTGGGGAGAGATCACGGGCTCTCCCGGCATCTGTCAGGTGACGCGCGCGCCCGGCGCGGCCAACATGGTGCTGGGAGTAACCCACGCCTGGATGGATCGCTGCCCGCTGATCGCCATCACCGACCAGCTTGCCGCGCCCACTTATGCGGTGGGCTTGCGGCAGCGGCTGGATCAACTGGCGCTCTACACGCCGATCACCAAATGGAACACGTCGATCAACGCCAAAACAGTGCACCAGCAGGTGCGCCGCGCTATCCGCACCGCGACCTGCGATGTGCCGGGCCCGGTGCAGTTTGATCTGCCCGGCGATGAGAGAACCAAAGAGGCGGGCAGCGATTATATTTCCAGCGCGCCGTTGATGCCGAATTATGTGCCGGTCATTCCCGATAGAAGCAGCATGAAAACGCCGCTGCAAATGTTGAAGGCCGCCCAGCGCCCGATACTGCTAGTAGGGCTGGGCGTGTTCTGGAGCAAGGCCAGCACTGAACTTGTGGCGCTGGCCGAACGGCTGGGTGCGCCGGTGCTGACCACGCCCAAAACCAAGGGCGCGATCCCCGAGGATCATGCGTTGAGCGCGGGCTGTATTTTCGGCGGCTTGATGGAGCGCAAGCTGGTGAGCCAAGCCGATCTGATCGTGACAGTGGGTCTCGATACGGTGGAGCTGCAGCCGATACCCTGGCCCTATGCTACGCCGGTGTTGGCGCTCTCAGGCGTTAAAGACCTCGAGGGGCCCATACCCGCGGCCGCTGAAGTCGTGGGTGATTTGAAAAGCATACTCGAGGGCTTAAGCCGGTGGGCGCCCGAAGGCAGCAATTGGGGCGAGCGCGCGGCGCGCGCATTTCGCGAGGAGGTTGCGGCCGCGGTTGATCTGCCGAGCAAAGGCCTCGGGCCGCAGCGGCTGATGGCGGTCGCGCGCAGCGTGCTGCCGCGCAACACCATCGCCACCTGCGACGTGGGCGCAAGCCGTCTCTTTAGCGTGCCGAAATGGCCGGTGTATGCGCCGCGCGAGTACCTGGCGTCCAACGCGGTGGCTTCGATGGGCTTTTCGGTGGCTGCGGCGATGGCGGCGCGTATTGCGCGTCCACAGCAGCCGGTGGTGGCTTTTACCGGCGACGGCAGTTTCATGCTGGCGGCGGGCGAACTGCACACCAGCGTGCGCGAAAACCTGCCGATCATCGTTGTGGTGCTCGACAATGGCGGGCTGGGTGTGATGAGCCTCAAGCAGGACCTCAAGGACATCCCACGCACCGGCACGGTGCTGGGCGGCGTCGATTGGGAACATCTTGCCCAGGCATTCGGCGCCGACAGCACCGTGGTCGACACGGAAAACGCGCTCGGCGATGCGCTGGGCATCGCACTCAAATCCAACCGCACCACCCTGATCGCCGCGCGCATGGACTCATCGCGCTATGTCGATCAATATAAAGCGATGCGGGGAATCCCGGCGCAAAGGGATGCGGCGCAGGGCCGGTAAGCTGCTCGGTTGGCCCGTAGCCGCGCCGGTGGATGGGCGCATCACCATCCTCGCCGGTGACGAGCGCGGGCAGGCCGAGGCGGAACATTTCGGCATAACGTTTATTGTCCAGCCGTTGACGCAGGACAACTGCCGCACGCTGCGCGACCGCCATCATCCGTTTCCCGAAGACGGGGATGCATCGGACCCGTGGCAGTTCAAGAATTTTCGCGTGACGTAGCGTGATCTGGCGTGACCAAGCGTGACGCAGGGCCGGCTACTCCATCGATAGATTCAGTTTTTTAACCACGCCACTCCAATACGCGTGTTCCTTGCCGATCATGGCGGCGAATTGATCGGGTGCGAGCAGGTACACCTCGGCGGCCTGCGCCACGATGCGTTCAGCCATTTCCCTGTTGCCCAGTGTGGTGGAGATGGCGGTGTGTAATGCACCGGTGATGCTATCGGTGGTTGCGGCAGGTGCGAAGATGCCGTTCCAGGTTGCGACCAGCAGGTTGGGCACCCCCGCTTCGTTCGCATTGGCTATGGCGGGCAATGCCGTCAGGCGCGTGGCGCTGGTCACCATCAGCGGTTTGAGTTTGTTTGCCTTGATATGTGTGATTGCGGACGGGCTGGTGGCGAACAGCGCCTCGATGTGGCCGCCCAATAAATCCGTCAACGCCGGGCCGCCGCCTTTGTACGGCACATGGGTGATTTTAATGCCGGTCTGTGATTGCAATAGTTCTGCTGAAAGGTGATTGGTGCTGCCGTTGCCGGCGGAGGCGAAGCGCAGGGGCTCCGGGTGTTTGCGCGCAAGCGCAATCAGTTCACGCATGGATTGCACCGGCAGTGACGGATGTATCACCAGGATGTTCGGAAACGTGACCACGGGCGTGATCGGCGCATAGTCTTTTGCGGGCGACGGTTTGCCCAGCAGTGCCGGGTTCATTGACATGTTGTTGGACGATCCCCATAGCAGCGTATGGCCGTCGGGCGGCGCTTTCGCGGCGATGCCCAGCCCGATGAGGCCCGTCGCGCCGGCGCGATTGTCGATGATGCCTTGCTGCCCCAACTGTAGTGACAGACGTTGCGCCAATTGGCGCGCCACCAGATCACCGACACCGCCGGGCGGCACCGGCAGGATCAGGCGCAGGGTTTTTGACGGAAAGTTTTGCGCGAAAGCAGCGGTTTGCGCGATCAGCAGGCAGGCAAAAAATATCTTTGATGTAGATCGACTCGCCATAACAATCATCCCGCGCGTATGCCGCGCCGCTTGATCACCGCGCTCCATTTGCTGCGCTCGGCATCGAGAAAGCTTAAAAATTCCCGGGTGGATCCGCCGATGAGCTCGGCGCCCAGTTCGGTCATTTGTTTCCGGTAAACAGGATCGGCGAGGATGTCGTTGAACACGCGGTTAAGCGCACTCACGGCCGCAGGTGGGGTTTTCGCCGGCACCAGTATGCCGTGCGCGATGGAGGATTCGAAGCCGCGCACGCCGCTTTCGTCAAACGTGGGTATATCCGGCAAAGCGCCGTTGCGCGAGGCGCTGGCAATGGCAAGGCCGCGCACCCGGCCGCCGCGCACATGGCCGATGGCGGTGAGCGTGCTGTCGAACAGCAACTGGATTTCGCCGCCGATCAAGGCGGTGACGGCGGGCGCGCCGCCCTTGTAGGGCACATGTGTGATGTCGATGCCGGTGGCGTCGCGCAGCAATTCGCCCGCGAGATGTATCGAAGTGCCGGCGCCGCCGGAGGCGAAATTCAATGCGCCGGGGCGTGCTTTGGCGAGCGCCAGCAGTTCATTCACGGTGGTTGCCGCCAAGCCGGTGTGGGCGAGCAGCACATGCGGCGTTTTGCTCAGCAACACCACGGGCTGAAAATCACGTTCGGCATGGAACCGCAGCTTGGCATACAACAAAGGATTCACCGCCAGCACCGGATGCGCGACGAACAACATGCTGTTGCCGTTGGGCGTGGCGTCGGCGATGGTGGCCGCGGCGATATTGCCCGCGCCGCCCGCGACGTTTTGCACGATCACCGATTGCTTGAGCGCACGGCTTAAGCGCTCAGCGATACGTCGCGCATTGACATCGGCCGCGCCGCCCGCGGGCGTGGCCGCGACGATGCGCATCGGCAGTCGCGCGAAATCCTGCGCCCAAGCACCGGTGTTGCATAGTGTGAACGCCGCAGCGGCAAACCACAGCGCTGAAAAGAATGTCTGAGTCATTGCGGTAGTATACAAACTTCAAACGCAATGGAGAGGATGCACACATGGATTTGCAATTAAAAGGCAAAACAGCATTGGTCACCGGCGCAAGTCAGGGACTCGGCAAAGCGATTGCGCTCGGCTTGGCGATGGAAGGTGTGCAGGTCGCAATTACCGCGC
>CAMDDY010000270.1 GCA_945893125.1 Bordetella parapertussis | reverse complement strand
CATCAAGGACATCATCGACACCAAGGACATGCCGACCGAAGACGGCACCGTACTGCACGCCGGGCGCATGCCGGTGGCGGATGCCGCAGTGGTGAGCGCGCTGCGCGCGGCGGGCGCCATCATCATGGGCAAAACGGTGACCACCGAGCTCGCGACGTATTTTCCGGGCAAGACGCGCAACCCGCATAACCCGGCACATACGCCCGGCGGCTCATCGAGCGGATCGGCGGCGGCGGTTGCCGCGGGCATGGCGCCGCTCGCGGTCGGCAGCCAGACCAACGGTTCGGTGATCCGGCCGGCGGCGTACTGCGGCGTGTATGGGTTCAAGCCCACGTATGGATTGATTCCGCGCAGCGGCGTGTTAAAACAATCGCGCGCGCTCGATCAGATCGGCGTGTTCGCGCGCACGATCGAGGATATCGCGCTGATTACCGAGCAACTGATTTTCGCGCACGAGGCCGACGCGGATACGCGGCCGCGCGCGCGCCTGCCCTTGCTCGCCGCCGTGCGCGAACAACCCCCGTTGCCGCCGAACATCGCCTTCATCAAGACGCCGGCGTGGGATCGCGCCGAAGCCGAAACCCGCGACGGCTTCGCCGAACTGGTGGCGCATCTGGGCGAGCGGGCCAGCGAAGTCGAGTTGCCCGAATCCGCCAGCCGCGCGTGGGAGTGGCAACGCACGGTGATGGAAGCCGAGATGGCAGCGAGTTATGACGCCGAGTGGGAACGCGGGCGTGAGCGCTTGTCGGATTCGCTGCGCGCGCAACTCGAACGCGGGCGCGCGATCACCGCGCTGGAGTATCAGAAAGCGCTGGCGCGGATGGATAGGGTGAACGAAGCGCTGACGGAAATTTATTCGAATTACGACGCAATATTGACGCCATCCGCCGCGGGCACGGCGCCGCGCGGACTCGACGCCACAGGCGATCCGGCATTCTGCACCTTATGGACCTACTGCGGCATGCCCGCGCTGAACCTGCCGGTGATGACCGGCGCCAATGGATTGCCGCTGGGCGCGCAATTGGTGGGGCCGCGCATGGATGACGCGCGCTTGCTGCGCACCGCGCGCTGGCTGACGGGCACGCTCGCCTGAAATCAATGCTAAAAATGTTGCAATTTGACGGGAGTAAATCATGATTGTGAAATACGCGGCAGCCCTGCTGGCGATCACGCTGTTCACCATTTTTTGCGGCGCGATTGCCTGGAAAATGAAGGAAATTTCACTCACCATCGTTATCCTTATCGGCTTTGTGATGATGGCGGTTGATCTGTATCAGTCGGTGCAACGCAAGGACGACTGATGGCCTCGCCGTCGTTCTGGTTCGCGCCCCGCGACGCCAAACGAAGGAAGGACTTTTCCGACTATGGATATCTTGAAAAAACCCGCCATGCGCCGCCGTTTTCTGCGTGGCGTGGGGGCGGGTGCCGGTGGCGTGGCCGCGATGTCGTTCCCGATGATCGCGAAGGCGCAGCCGTCGCCCATTGCATTGCGGTTGCACGGGGCGTGGTCCGCGCAAGACATATTTCATGAATACGCGCTCGATTTCTGCAAAAAAATAAACGACATGGCGGGCGCGCGGCTGCGCGTGGAAATGTATCCCGCGGGCGCGGTGGTCAAGCCGCGCGACCTTCTGGACGCCGTACATAAAGGCGTGATCGACGGCTGCCACGCGGCGCCCGCTTACTGGCACGCGCGCGACACCGCGTTTTCGCTGTTTGGCGCGGGGCCGGCGTTGGGTATGGATGCCCATGGGTTTCTCGCGTGGATGCGTTATGGCGGCGGCGCGGAACTCTTTACCGAACTCATCCATCGCCAGGTCAATCTCGATGTAACGCCGTTTTTTACCGGCCCCATGCCGCCACAGCCGCTGGGCTGGTATAAAAAACCGGTGTTATCCAGCCTTGGCTTCAAAGGCATGAAAGTTCACGCGTCCGGATTGGCCGCGGAGTTCTATCGTGAATTGGGCGCGCGCGTCGACACGGTGCGCGATGATGACCTTGCCGCGGCGTTGAAGGACGGCAGGCTCGACAGCGCTGAATTCAACAATGCCAGCTCCAGCCGCGGGCTGGGTTTGCCCGGCGCGTTTAAGGTCGGCATGCTGCAAAGTTATCACCGTACCTCCGAGTCGTTCGTGGTGTTGCTGAATCGCAAAAAATTTGAAGCGCTGCCCGCCGAGCTGCAAGCCATCGTGCGCCATGCGGCGGATGCCGCCAGCGCCGATATGTCCTGGAAAGCGCTGCATCGCTACCCGGACGATCAGGCCTGGATGCGGGACAACGCAGGCGTGAGCTTCCAGAAGACGCCCGCAGAGGTGCTCGAAGCGCAAATGAGAGCGTGGGCGGCGGTGGTAGCCCGGCATGTCAAGACCAATCCAATGTTTGAAAGAGTCTGGCGTTCGCAGCAGGCGTGGGCGCGGCGCACGGTCGCCTGGTCGCGCGAAAACGGCGTGGATTCGGCCGCGGCTTATAATTTTTGGTTCGGCGCACAGAAGCGTGGAAAATAGCTCGACGATGCAATGTGACGGCAGAAGAGAAAACAGTGGCGCGTGAGTGCCGGGTGTTTTCCGGCGACGCTGCGCTCTGCGCCAGTCACGATTCTCCATGAGCTTGCGCTGGGTGGTGTTCTCGCTCGGCGGCGCGGCGTTCTGGCTGGCGTTTTTTCACCGTGTCGCGCCGGTGGCCATTGCGGATGAATTAACGCGCGCCTTTGCCGTCAACGGCGCCGCGCTGGGTGCGCTGGCGGCGACGTACTTCTACGTCTACACCGTGATGCAGATTCCCACCGGCGTGCTGGTCGATACGCTCGGGCCGAAGCGCGTGTTGACCGCCGGCGGCTTGGTGGCGGGCGTGGGTTCGCTGCTGTTCGGCATGGCGGAGTCGTTCTGGGGCGCGGCGTTCGGACGCACCTTGGCGGGCTTGGGCGTGTCGGTGGCGTTTGTCGCGTTGCTCAAGATCAGCGCGCAGTGGTTCGAGGAACGCCAGTTCGCCACCGTGGCGAGTGGGGTGAATTTCATCGGCCTGTGCGGCGCGTTGTCGGCAACCGTGCCGCTGGCGTGGCTGGTGACGATGGTGTCGTGGCGCGAGGTGTTCGTGGTGATAGGCGTGGCCTCGGTAGTGGTTGCGTTGTTGACGTGGCGGCTGGCGGAAGATCATGCCTCGACTGCTACGCATAACCCTGTCGGCGCCGGTACGCGCGACTGGCGTGCCGATCTGCTTGCCGTGATAAAAAACCGCGCGACGTGGCCGGCGTTCTGGGTGAGCTTCGGGTTGTCGGGCAGCTACATGTGTTTCATCGGCCTGTGGCTGGCGCCCCTGCTGACGCAGGCTTACGGAAAATCCGCGGTGGTGGCGAGCCAGCACGCGGCCAGTATCATTATCACACTGGCGATTTCAGCGGTGGTGATGGCGCGCGTATCGGATTATTTCGGTAAACGTAAACCCGTGCTGATCACGGTGGCGGCGCTGTATCTGGCGCTATGGGCGGCGTGGCTCGCCGGGGTGCCCGGTGAATGGACATTCGCGCTGTGCGCGCTGATGGGCGCGGCGGCGCCCGGATTCACCTTTGCGTGGTCGCTCGCGAAAGAAGTGAATCCGCCCGAACATGCCGGTATGGCGATCAGCGTCGCCAACACCGGCGGTTTTCTCGCGGCGGGCATTTTGCAGCCGCTGGCGGGCGCCCTGCTGGATGCGGGCAAGGTGGCGGGTGCCGCGGCTACGCTGGCGGATTTTCGCCTCGCAATGTCGCCGCTGGCGGTGTTCGCCGCGCTCGGGTTCGTGGGCGCGCTCTATGTGCGCGAAACGCGATGCCGTAATATCTGGTCTGACGAAATCGCAAGGAAACCCCTATGAAACCCAAAGTCGTGGTAACGCGTGAAGTATTTGATGACAGCATTGCCTACCTGGCCGGGCATTGCGAGGTGATCGCCAATCAGGCCGACGTGCCGTACACGCCCGATGCGCTGGCGGCAAAGCTCGCGGGCTGCGCAGGGGTGATGTGCGCGCTGACCGACAAGGTGGATGCGGCGTTGATCGCGCGCGCGCCGCAGTTGAAGGCAGTGGCCAATATCGCCGTCGGTTACAACAATATCGATGTGCCCGCCTGCACCGCACGCGGCATCAAAGTGACCAATACGCCGGGTGTACTCGATGACAGCACAGCCGATCTCGCGTTTGCATTGATGCTGGCGACCGCGCGCCGCATCACCGAGGTGGAAAGTTATATCCGCAACGGCGCATGGACCGGCTGGAAATTAAAGCAATGGCTGGGTGTCGATGTGCATCACGCGACGCTGGGCATCATCGGCATGGGGCGCATCGGGCAGGCCATCGCCAGGCGCGCGGCGGGTTTCGACATGAAAGTGATTTATCACAATCGCACGCGCGTCGCGCCTGAGATCGAAGCGCGCGTGCATGCGACTTATGCCGGCATGGATGAGTTGCTGGCCCAGGCGGATTTCATTATTTTGCAAATGCCGTATTCACCGGCGACGCATCATCTGATCGGTGCTAAAGAGCTTGCAACCATGAAGCCGTCGGCTATATTGATTAACTCCACGCGCGGCGGCGTGGTGGACGATAAAGCGTTGATCGCGGCATTGCAGAACGGCGTGATCCGCGCGGCGGGGCTGGATGTTTTTGAAGGCGAGCCCAAGCTCAATGCGGGATTTCTCGAATTGAAAAACGTCGTGCTGGCGCCGCATATCGGCAGTTCCACCGAGGCCACGCGCCGTGCGATGGCGATGCTGGCTGCAAAAAATATGGTTGCGGCATTGCGCGGTGAAACGCCGCCGAATTGGGTGAACCCTGATGCGCGCGCGTAGGGCCGCTCAAATAATTTTATTAAGTATTTGTTTTTAAACGGTATTTTAAAGTATTCGCTTGCGATGAAAAGATGCGCCGATGCTTCGGCTCGCGCTGTAAAGATGGGAGATAATTATCAAAATAACCCGGAGGCGTAATCATGGACATTAGCCAATGCCAATTCACCGCCACGCCTGACGCAGGCGGCCTCGCGCCGCTAACGGCGATCAAACCGCATTTGGTGATTGTGTTCGGGTCAGTGAGCCGCATCACCGACGCCGCCTTACCGGCCGTGTTACGCGTGCAATTTCCCGATGCGCATCACATCGGCTGCACCACGGCCGGCGAGATTTCAAGTGATGGCGTGTCCGATGACAGCTTGGTGGTGACGGCGGTGCGTTTCAAGCAAGCGGATTTTTGCGTGGCCAGCGTTGAAATTGCCGGCATGGACGATTCCGCCGGCGCGGGCAAACGGCTGGGCGAGAAACTCGCCGCCGAGGGCCTGCATTCGATCCTGGTGCTGGGACAGGGGGTGAATATCAACGGCAGCGCGCTGATCGAAGGCATCACCGAAGCGGTAGGCTCGAAGGTCACGCTAACCGGCGGACTGGCCGGCGACGGCGGCAAATTCACCCACACCTGGACGCTGTGCGACGGCGTGGTGAGCGACAGGCACGTGGTGGGCGTGGGCTTTCATGGGCCGTCGATTCAACTGGCGCACGGCTCGTTCGGCGGCTGGCAGCCGTTCGGCGCCACGCGCCGCGTCACGCGCTCGAAGGCCAATGTGCTGTATGAACTTGACGGCGAACCGGCGCTCGACATTTACAAAAAATATCTCGGCGAACATGCGCGCGACCTGCCGGGGTCGGGACTGCTGTTTCCGTTTGCGATGCTGGGCAAGGATCATAGCGAGACCGGTCTCATCCGTACCATCCTCGGCATCGATGCGGCGCAAGGCAGTCTCACCCTGGCGGGCGATATTGTCGAGGGTGGCTTTCTGCGATTGATGACGGCGAGCACCGATGCGCTGATCGATGGCGCCGAAGCAGCGGCCACCGCCGCGCAAAAAATGTTCAACAAGGGCGAGCCTTGCCTCGCGCTGCTGGTCAGCTGCGTGGGGCGCAAACTGTTGATGGGCGGTCGCGTGGATGAAGAGGTGGAGGCGGTGGGCGAGGTGTTCGGCAAGCACGCGGTACTCACCGGCTTTTATTCCAATGGCGAAATCAGTCCGTATGTCAGCTCGCCGGTGTGCAAGCTGCACAATCAGACCATGACCATCACCTGTCTGAGCGACTGATTCGGCAACGCATTTGGTAACGCATTCGGCAACTCATTTGGCAACTCATTTGACAACTAAGCGCGTAACGAAAAAATGACAGGCCATGCATAAGCTGCTCGGCAGACAACTACGGCGTAAGGCCGGTATCGACGGCGCGGACGGCGCTGAGCGCGTATTACGCGAACTTGGCGGCCTTGCGGCGCATGCGGGATTGAGTGCGGAGGCGGCGAAGCTCCTCACTGCGTTGCCGGCGATGTTGTCCGAGATAGAAAATTCTTACGTGCAATTCGACCGCGATATCGAGTTGCGCCGGCGCAGTCTCGAAATCAGTTCGCAGGAGTTGCTCGAGTCCAATGACCGGTTGCGCGCGGATGTCGCCGGCCGGCAACGTGATTTGCGGCGCAGCGAGGAGCGCCTGACGCTGGCGTTGACGGCGGCGGACAACGTGATCTGGGATTGGGACGTGGCCGGCAACAGTATTGTGATCACCAGCGCGGACGATACCTTCCTCGGCCACCCGGCCGGGTTTTATCGTGACGATGCGACGCGCCTGTGGTCGATTATCGAGCCGGAAGGTGCGGCCGAATACCGGGCGCGCACGATTGCGCATCTGCGAGGCGAGACGCCTGAGTTCGCCGTGGAAGCGTGGATGCGTAACGCCGGCGGCGAGCGCTGTTTCGTGCAAATGCACGGCAAAGTGGTCGAGCACGACGCGGCGGGCCGCGCGCTGCGCATGGTGGGCATCGCCTATGACGTGACCGCGCGCAAGCGCGCCGAGGACGCGCTACGCGAGAGCGAGACGCGTTTTCGCAGCTTCACCGATCTGTCGTCGGACTGGTACTGGGAACAGGATGATCAGTTCCGCTTTTTCGATACCCAGGGCGCGACCGATGCGCGCGGCGGCATTACGGCATCCGACCATACGCGCCGCACACGATGGGAACTGCCGCATACCTATCCCATGAGCTGCACCTGGGAAGAACACCGGGCTATCTTGGCGCGGCATGAACCGTTTCGCGAGTTGTTGCTCAAGCGCGATGTGCCGGGAAAACCGCCCAGTTATGTCAGTGTATCCGGCGCGCCGATTTTCAGCGCATCGGGAAAATTGTCAGGTTATCGCGGCATTGCCAAGGACGTGACTGCACGGGTGCAGGCGGAAGAATCGTTAAT
>CAMDDY010000269.1 GCA_945893125.1 Bordetella parapertussis | reverse complement strand
GATTGCGCCCTACGGGTAAGCTAGGTTGAGCCGCCAAGCCCAACTTCAACTTACATCACCTTGTGCAAAGTGTGCTGCCGATTGCGCGTGTAGGGCCGCACGTGTGTAGACCAGCGCCCGGCGTCAACCGCCTCCGCCCACTCGGCACTCACCAGCACATCCGGGCTTTGCAACTCGACAATGCAGGCATAACGCGGTTTGCCCTGGGCATCCACGGTTTTGGTTTCGCCGCCCATGCTCACGCGCAGGGTGTCGAGCTTTGCCCGCGTGACTGAAACCACACCCGGCACTTTGGCAAGATGCGGGATGTGCTCCGTGTCATAGACTTCGTTAAAGATATCTTCCTTGTCCGCATCGACATCCATGGCGGCGGTAAAAATCCATTTTCCGGTGATCGGCATGCTTGCGCTCCTCGGTATGATTAGTGCGGCTTAAGATTCCAGCCGATAAAGTTGCACAACGCGCGCCCCATCACCAGTTCAAGATCACGCCCCTTCAACCACGGCATTTCTTCGGTGTACATCGTCACGCACTGGCGCCAGGTGCAGGGCATGCGCGTGATGTCGGTACCCCAGAACATACGCTCCGGGCCGAACGCATCAAAAATCTGTTTGATGTATTGGTGGATGTTGCGGTACGGATAAACATGTGTCGAGTAGCTCGGCCCGCCGGTGGCTTTGACGGCCACGTTCGGGTACTTCGCCAGCGCGAGCAGTTCAGGTAAATCCGCAAACCCCGCATCATCCACGCTGAAACGCGGTCGCGCCATGTGATCCACCAGAATTTTGAGATTGGGATATTTTGCCGCCACCGTCGCCACTGCGGCGCAGCGATTCGGCACCAGCAAGCCGATCGGCAAGCCAGCTTTTTCCGCTGCCGGCCACAACCAATCGAGCGTGCCATCGACCATGCGGTTTTCTTCGCCGGGCTTCAAAAACGCAAACCGCAATCCGAGCATGCCCGGCTGATTTTTCCAGGTGTCGATCAGCGAACGGCTCTCCGGCTTCGCCACATCAAAAAAGCCCAGCACCGATAAACGATCTGGATGCGCCTTCGCCGCCTCGATCGCCACTTCATTCGCCTTCACATCCCAGCTCGGCGGATGCAGCACCGCGCCGGTTACGCCCGCCGTATCCATGTCGCGCAGCAATTCATCTTTGGTATACGAACTCGTCTGGCGGTGGATATGCACGGGCGTGCCGCTGGTCCAGATGTGTACCTGCGCGTCTACGATAAGCATTGCTTCGGTCTCCTGTGGTTGGGGTGCATGCGATTATATGCGACTATCCGCCTATCACAGAAACATCGTAAGTATATGTTTATATGGATATTTTTCTACATCACCCCATTGCAGTACACTCCACCCCCACGTGCTGATTACCAGGAGCCCACGATGCATTATTTTCCCCTGCTGCGCGCATGCCTGCTGGCGCTCTTCGCCACCGGCGTGGCGTTGCTGCCTGCCGCCGCCATCGCGCAAACGCACCACACCGGTCAACACCGTTTCAATGACGCCGAAAAATGGGCCAAGCGCTTCGACGACCCCCAGCGCGATGCGTGGCAAAAGCCGCGCGAGGTGATCGACGCGTTGAAGCTCGCGCCCGATACGGTGATCGCGGACATCGGTTCCGGCACCGGGTACTTCGCGGTGCGCTTCGCGCAGGCCGTGCCGCAAGGCCGCGTGCTCGGCGTGGACACCGAACCCGGCATGGTGAAATATCTCAACGCGCGCGCGCAACGCGAGGGGCTGAAGAATATCCAATCCATCAACGCCACGCCGGGCGATGCGCGCCTGCCGGAGAAAGCCGATCTGATTATTCTGGTCGATGTGTATCACCACATCGATAAGCGCGAGGCGTATTTCAAACAATTGCAGGCGTCGCTTAAACCCGGCGGACGCCTCGCGGTGATCGACTTCCGCCTGGATTCACCGGAAGGCCCGCCGGTGTCCGCGCGCATCGCGCCGGAGCGCGTCAAAAAAGAACTGGCCGGCGCGGGCTACGCGCTGACGCAGGAACATGCGTTTTTGCCGAATCAGTATTTTCTGATTTTTCAGCCGGGAAATTAACGCGGTTGCCGAAGCCGCTCCAGCAGTTCAAACACGCCCATACCCGCCAGCATCGCTGCGGTGAAAATCAGGCCCTTTGATACGCCCGCGCCCACCAGCACCAATGCGGGGCCGGGGCAGATGCCCGCCACGCCCCAGCCCACGCCAAACAACAGGCTGCCCATAACAAGGCGCCGGTCGATGTGTCGCGCCACCGGCAATAACATGGGCAAGCCCAGCCATGAGGTTTGACGGCGCTTCGCCAGTGCGAACGCGACAAGGCCCACGGCGATGGCGCCGCCCATCACCAGCGCCAGCGACGGATCCCACTTGCCGGCGATATCCAGAAACCCCAGCACCTTCGCTGGATCGGACATGCCCGACACGATCAGCCCAATGCCGAACACCAGCCCCGCGAAAAAAGAAAACACCGCGTTCATCACACGCCCCCGTGACGCATCACGAACACGGTGACAAAACCCGCGCCCATGAACAGCAGCGTCGCCACCAGCGAGCGCGCCGATAACCGAGACAGGCCGCACACGCCGTGCCCGCTGGTGCAGCCCGCGCCGTAGCGCGTGCTCACACCCACCAGCAGGCCGGCGATTACCAACACCGTGTCGCTGGCGTCGATGCGGCTCGCAGGCAAGGCGGTAAAAAGTGAATACGACAGTGGCGCGGCCATCAGACCCATCACAAACACCAGCCGCCAACTCACGTCGCCTCGCCTCGGACGCAGCAAGCCGCCGAGTATGCCGCTGATGCCGGCGATGCGTCCGTTGAACAGCGCGAACATCGCGGCAGCCAGACCGATCAGCGCGCCCCCCGCCAGCGCGGACAGCGGTGTAAATGCATTTAGGTCCATGGTCATCGGTTTATTGCATCCATCAAGTGCATTGAGAATTCCCTTAGCCCACTTTCCTTAGCCCGTCGTTCCCGCGCAGGCGGGACCCATAACACACGTGCCACTTGCGACGACTTATGGATTCCCGCCTGCGCGGGAATGACAGGGAGAGATTTCTGCCAATTCCATGAATGCTGCCCCGCCCCGATAGAAAAATCCAATACAACTTCAATCCGCTTTCAAGCCCGCATCCTTCGCCACCTTGGTCCAGCGCGCGAGTTCGGCGCGATACATCGCGTTGAATTCAACGTGGCTCGGCGCGGTCGGGTCCATGTCCTGCTGTTCGATCTTCGGTCGCAGATCGGGGCTTTTGATCGCTTTCACAAACTCGGCATTCACGTGCGCCAGCGTCGCCGGCGGCACGTTCGCCGGGGCAAATAATCCCTGCCAAGTGGTCACCACGAATCCGGGCAGATCGCCTTCATCGAGCGTGCGCAATTCGGGCAGCGACGCGATACGTTTTTTGCCGGTGACGCCCAGCGAGCGCAGGCGGCCATCGCGCACATGCGGCACGGCGGTGAGCACCGCCCCCATCATGAATTGCACGCGTCCGGCGATCATGTCGATCAACGACGGCGACGTGCCTTTGTACGGGATGTGCTGCGTGGTAATGCCCACGCGCTGCGAAAACATTACCGGCGCCAGATGCGTGCTGGTGCCGGTGCCCGACGAGGCAAAATTCATTTGCCCCGGCCGCGCCTTGGCGTAGGCAATAAATTCCGCCGTGCTTTTGATCGGCAGCGAGGGATGCACCAGAAAGATCAAACAACCCGCGCCGATTTCGGTGACCGGCGTAATGTCTTTCAGCGGATCGTACGGCAGTTTTGAATACAGCCCCGGCGACACCGCAATCGCGTTCGATGAATACAGCAGCGTGTGGCCATCGCCCGCCGCGCGCGTGAGGATTTCCACCGCGATGTTGCCCGCAGCACCCGGGCGGTTATCCACCACCACCTGCTGGCCGGTCTGCTGCGCGACTTTTTCGCTGACGATACGTGCCACCACATCGGTCGGCCCGCCGGGCGGGAAGCCCACCAGCATGCGTATCGGCTTTGTCGGCCAGCTCTGCGACGATTGCGACGGCTGCGGTTGTTGTGCCTGCGATGGCAAGGCAAGCAGCGCGCCACTGGTCACACAAAACATTGCGATAGCGAACTGGGTTGGCCGGGTCATTGTGTTTTCTCCTCCGAAGTTGTTATTTGTCCGCGCATTATTCACCAATTGAACTTCGCCGTCACAGCGCCGTGCGGCATTTGTGAGTTTCCCTGTTTCGAGTTAAATTGCCATCAGTTTCATCCGGCTCCATCTGTTTTCAATTAGGGGATCACACATGAGCATCAATGGCAAGGCCTACATCGTAGGCGCTTACGAGCATCCGTTGCGAAAAGCGCCGAATCACTCCGTCTCGCAGTTACATGCCGAAATCGCCAAAGGCACGCTCGAAGACGCGGGACTCACCAAGAACGATATCGACGGCTTTTTTGTCGCGGGTGACGCGCCCGGCGGCAACGTCTGGAGTCTGGCGAACTACATGAATTTCAAGCAATTAAAGCACGTGGATTCCACCGACATGGGCGGCTGTTCTTATCTGGTACACGTTGCGCACGCGGCGGAAGCCATTGCCGCGGGCAAGTGCAACGTGGCGCTGGTCACGCTCGCCGGACGGCCGAATTCCGAAGGCAGCAGCGGCACGCAGGTACGTGATCGCGGCGTCAATCTGCCCGACGCGCCGTTTGAAATGCCCTACAGCCCGGTGACGGTGAATCTGTATGCCATGTGCGCGATGCGTCACATGTATCAGTACGGCACCACCAGCGAACAACTGGCGTGGGTCAAGGTGGCGGCTTCGCATCACGCACAACACAACCCGAGCGCGATGCTGCGCGACGTGGTCACGGTCGAACAAGTGCTGGCCTCGCCGATGATCTCCGACCCGCTGCACCGGCTGGATTGCTGCGTGGTCAGCGACGGTGGTGGCGGCGTGATCGTGGCGCGCCCCGAAATCGCTAAAAAACTGAAACGCCCGCTGGTAAAAATCACCGGCGCCGGTGAATCCACCAAAGGCCAGATGGCCGGCGACGTGGACCTTACCTACTCCGGCGCCGCATGGACCGGCCCGCGCGCGTTTGAGATGGCCGGCTGCAAACCCGGCGATGTCAAATATGCGTCGATCTACGACAGCTTTACCATCACCGTGGTGATGCAGCTTGAAGACTTGGGCTTCTGCAAAAAAGGCGACGGCGGCAAGTTTGTGGCCGATGGCAATTTGATTTCCGGCACCGGCAAACTGCCGTTCAACACCGACGGCGGCGGTCTGTGCAACAACCACCCGGCCAACCGCGGCGGCATGACCAAAATCATCGAAGCGGTGCGCCAACTGCGCGGCGAAGCGCATCCCAAGGTGCAGGTCAAAAACTGCGATATCGCACTCGCACACGGCACCGGCGGCTCGCTCGGCCATCGGCACGGCAGCGCCACACTTATCATGGAAAGGGAGTAACTCATGGCCACCCCAGCACAAGACAGAAAATTGCGCGACCCCGCGTTAAACCCCGGCGACCAACCGTACTTCGATGCCTGCGCCGAAGGCAAGCTGCTGATCAAGAAATGCAAGGACTGCGGCAAGGTGCACCACTATCCGCGCGGCATCTGCCCACATTGCTTCAGCCTCAACGTCGAGTGGATGCAGACCAAAGGCACCGGCGAAATCTACACCTACAGCGTCACGCGCCGCGGCGGCCCCGTGCCTTATGCCATCGGTTACGTCACGCTCGACGAAGGCCCGAAGATGATGACCAACTTCGTCGATTGCGATCTCGATGCACTCAAGATCGGCCAGAAAGTCAAAGTGGTATTCAAGAAAACCGAGAACGGTTCCTCGGTGCCGATGTTTACGCCGGCGTAAAAGCAAAACCTTCCCTCACCCCACCCCCTCTGCTCCGCTTTCAGTGTGCCCTGATCCCGGAGGGCGAGGGGCATTTCATCCCTCTCCCTCCGGGAGAGGGATTGAGGGTGAGGGAAAGCCGTTTCGTTGCCGCCGATGATGTCCAAACCAGCCGTCCTCGAAGCCATGCGCCGCGACATCGGGCAGGAGTCCGAGCCGGGCGATTGGCATGTGATGACGCAGCAATGGATCGACGATTACGTCGATCTCACCGGCGAAACCGGCTGGATCCACACCGACGTCGAACGCAGCAAACAGTCCAAACTCGGCAACACCATCGCGCCCGGCAACATGGGCATCGCCATCCTGCCGAAACTGAGCCGCGCGATTTCGCCGTATAGCCGTTACCCGCGCAAGTATTCGCTGAATCAGGGATGGGATCGCATCCGCTTTTTGCAACCGCTGCTCACCGGCTCACGCATCCGCGCGCGCTCGAAACTGCTGGCCGTCGAAGAACGCCCCGACGGATCGCTGCGTGTGGAAGTCGAATTCCGCATCGAAGTGGAAGGCAGCGACAAACCGTGGCTGACCGGTATCAAAGTGGGACGTTTCTTTTTTGACTAAGCGCGTGTACATGTGCCTGCGGGTAGCGCTTGCCGCAGCCATGCTGACGGGCTTGCCCGTCATGGCACGCGCGCAAGCCGACGCCTACCCCAGCAAACCCATCCGCCTGCTGGTGCCCTCGCCGCCGGGCGGCAGCAATGACGGCGTGGCGCGCATTATTTCCGCCAGCCTGAATCAGAGTCTCGGGCGGCCTATCGTCATCGACAATCGCGCGGGCGGCGGTGTGATCGCCTCCGAGTTGGTCGCGCGCGCACGCGCCGACGGTTACACGCTGCTGTTTGCCTTTGCCGCGTTCACCATCACGCCGTTTCTGCATATCAAACCGCCCTACGATGTACTGAAAGACTTCGCGCCGATCAGTGAAGTCGCGGATCAGGCGCTGTTTCTCATCGTCCACCCAAGCGTGACCGCGAACACCGTCAAGGAATTGGTGGCGCTGTCGCAAGCCAGGCCCGGCGGGCTGCTGGCGGGATTCACCCAACCGGGCAGTTCGACGCATCTCGCGGCGGAAATTTTCAAGTTAAAAACCGGTACCACGAAAAGCATCACCTCGATCAGCTACAAAGGCGGCGCGGCGGCGCAGATCGCGCTGCTGTCGGGCGAAGTGCAAATCTCTTTTTTGACCGCCACCGCGATGTTGCCGCAGGCGGATTCAAGTCTGAAGTGCAACCGCGTTATGATGCGAGTGTAGCTTCTTCCAGAAGACTTCGTGGGGTGTTTTGAAGCCGAGGCATTTTCTGGGGCGATGGTTGAGGTAGTGCATGGCGGCAGAGATGTCTTTTTTGGTGATT
>CAMDDY010000268.1 GCA_945893125.1 Bordetella parapertussis | reverse complement strand
AATCACCAAAAAAGACATCTCTGCCGCCATGCACTACCTCAACCATCGCCCCAGAAAATGCCTCGGCTTCAAAACACCCCACGAAGTCTTCTGGAAGAAGCTACACTCGCATCATAACGCGGTTGCACTTCAGACTTGAATCCGCCGAGGTTCATTTCGCCGTCTGCGGCATTTAGCACAGGATCGGCCTTGGGAAGCCCTTCAAAAGAGTCCGCAACCCATACTCGTCGATCAGTTATGCCATACGCCTTTAAGATTCCGCGCATAAAAATGGAGGCCCCGCCACGCCAAACTCCCGTTTCAATAAGATCCCCTGGAATTCTATTTTTAAGCACATCCTCAACGCACCATTGAAGGTTCTCCAGTCGCGGAATCCCGATCATAGTATGAGCATGGGTCGGCCAAATCCCGCCAAAATACTTTCTTTCGGGGGCAACAGTTCCTGCCGGAGTTGAAACGTACCTTCCAGTATTAGAGTCCAACTCAAACCGACCTTTCATAAGATCAAGATCGTTGTCGTAAATGAAATTCCCGACACATCTTTTGAGAAGGTCTATATAAAGCTTCGCACACTCATCGGCGGTATCGTTGATCCTGGATGCCCCCTCTCTCGACCATACTTTCGGTAGGTCAAATAGGCTATCTGTCGATTGGTTTTTCGTACCTCGGAACAAATGTTTTATGGTGGATAAAAGCATAATTTCAAAAATCCTGATTGACTCGCAAGAAATCAGATTTCCCGCTGTATTTTTCATTAAACCAGCCAAACATCGATCACTCCATCAAAGATAAAGACTGATGAAAGCAATGAGGCCAGCGCCATTCTCACTCTCCTGCTGTTGGGATATAGAAGTATCAAACCATCTTTTTGCATAACCCGCACTGTATCCGCGAGCAATAAGGTGGTCAATCACGCGATGTTCCCCACTTGGGAATCCACGATCACACGGATGTTTGGCAGCCGGGCGCTATAATCCGCGCGCGACGCATTTCTTCCCATGGCAGAATTTTTTAGAGTGCCCCTCATGATCGATCTACGCAGCGATACCATCACCCGCCCCACCGAAGCCATGCTCGACGCGATGCGTGTAGCGAGCTACGGCGACGATTCGCGTGACGGCGACGAAACGGTAATGCAACTGGAAGCGCTCGCCGCTGAACGCACCGGCAAGCAAGCCGGCGCCTTCATGCCCAGCGGCACCATGACCAATCTCGTCGCCGTGCTCGCGCACGCGCGGCACGGCGGCGAAGTGCTGCTCGAGCACAGCGCGCACATTCTCGTTTCCGAAATCGGCGGTATTGCCGGTCTGGCAGGTATGTTTCATCGCGCCGTGCCGGGCAAGCGCGGCGCGATGGATGTCGATGCCTTGCGCGAAAAAATCCGCCCGATGACGCGCAACAATCTCGGCACCGCGCTGGTGTGCATGGAAACCACGCATAATCAGGCAGGCGGCGCGGTATTGCCGCTGGCGCACATGCGCGCAGTGCATGCGCTCGCACACGAGCATGGCGTGCCGGTACATACCGATGGCGCGCGGCTGTTCAACGCAGCGGTCGCGTTGGGCGTGGAGGCGAAACACATCGCGCAGTACACCGACTCGATCGGTTTTTGCGTCTCCAAGGGATTGAGCGCGCCGGTGGGTTCGGTGTTGTGTGGCACCGAAACATTTATCGAGCGCGCGCGCACTTTCCGCCGCATGGTCGGCGGCAACATGCGCCAGGCGGGGCCGCTCGCCGCAGCGGGCATCGTCGCGCTGAACACCATGGTGGATCGCCTGCAAGACGATCACGCCACCGCCAAGCGGCTTGCCATCGGCCTGCAAAAAATCGACACGCGGCTTTGCGACGCGAGTGAAGTGGAAACCAACCTCGTGCGCGTGGATCTGGCGGCGAGCAAACGCACTGCGGCGCAGTGGTCGGCTGACCTTGAACGCAAGGGCGTGCGTGTCAGCCCGGCTTCGCCGACGACCTTGCGCTTTGTGACGCAGCGGCACGTGGGTAATGCCGAAGTCGATGCGGCGATCAGTGCATTCGCGTCGCTGTGGGCAATCGGCTAATCGAGAATAAATGTGAGAATCCATTTAAAAACATATACTTATATATCATCGCTCTGGTTGTGTTTTTCTGCGTTTGCGTCCGCCGCTGCGCTCGAACCGGTGCGCTCACTCGCGCAAAAAGAAAAGCCTCTGCTGCTCGATACCTTAAAGCAGCTCACCGCGATTGAATCCGGCAGCCGCGAACTCGAAGAGCTCGACAAGATCGCCGGCCTGCTCGGCTCGCGCTTGCAAGCGCTGGGCGGCAAGGTGGAAATGATCGAAGCCGGCGAAGCGGACACCGTGCGTCTATCCGACACACCCGAAAAACTCGGCAAGATGGTGAAAGCCACGTTCACCGGCAGCGGCAGCAAAAAGATTTTGCTGATGGCGCACATGGACACCGTGTACCCGCGCGGCATGGCGGCACGCCAGCCGTTTCGCGTGGACGCCGAACGCGCGTACGGCTTGGGCATTGCCGATGCGCGCGGCGGCATCGCCACGATTTTGCATACGCTGGCGATACTCAAGGCGATGAATTTCCGTGACTACGGCACGCTTACCGTGTTCATCAACGCCGACGAAGAAATCGGCTCGCCCGGCTCGCGCAATCATCACATGCGGCTCGGCGCCGAACACGATGCGGTGATGTCGTTCGAGGGCGGCGGCAATGAAAAAGACGACCGCGTGCGGCTCGCCACCAGCGGGCATGCCCTGGCGCTGCTCACGGTGCGCGGACGCGCCTCACATGCGGGCAGCGCGCCGGAGCGCGGCGTGAATGCGCTCGAAGAACTCGCGCATCAGATTCTGCAAATGCGCGATATGTCCGACCCGAAAACCGGCGTCAAGGTTAACTGGACCCTCGCGCGCGCGGGCCTTGTTTTCAATATGATTCCGCCCGGCGCTCAAGCCACCGGCGACGTGCGCGTGGCGCGCATCGCCGACTACGACGGCATTGAGCAACAGCTTAAGGAGAAGATCAAAAACAAGTTGCTGCCCGAAGCCCATGTCGAATTGGTGTTTGAGCGCCGATTTCCGCCGCTGGAACCCAAACCGTCGTCGCGCGCGCTCGCCGCGCATGCGCAAACGATCTATGCGGAAATCGGCAAAAAGCTCAACGTGCGCGAGGATTCCGCCGGCGGCTTTACCGATGCCGCCAATGCTTCGCTTAAAACCCAGGCGCCGGTGATCGAAGGGTTTGGCCTGCACGGCTTCGGTGCGCACACCACGAATGCGGAATATATCGCGTTGAATTCCATCGAGCCGCGACTGTATCTCGCAACACGAATGATCATGGATATCGCGTCGGGCAAAGCGCCACTCAGATGATTCTCCGGCGGATGTGGGTCACCGCGATTTCCGCGGCGATCACCACGCCGAGTATCGCCAGCAGTATCATCGCCACGCGCGGCCACTGAAACAGGTTCAGTGCGTTGTCGAGCGCCATGCCGACGCCGCCCGCGCCGACCAGCCCCAACACGATGGATTCACGCACGTTGATATCCCAGCGAAACAGCACCAGCGACCAGAACGCCGGCACGACCTGCGGCCAATAACCGAAGCTGATCACACTCGCGCCCGGTGCGCCGGCTGCGCGCAGTGCCTCGATGGGGCCGGGACTGGTGTTCTCCAGCGCTTCGGAGAACAGGCGCCCGACAAACCCGATCGAGTGAAACGCTATCGCCAGCGTGCCGGCGAGCGCACCGGGCCCGAACACCGCGACAAAAAACAGCGCGAACACCAGTGTATTGATCGAGCGCGTTGAGATCAGCACCAACCGCGCCACCCAATTAAGCCACGGCCAGGGCGTCACGTTACGCGCCGCGAGAAATCCAAACGGCAGCGCCATCGCGACGCCCAGCACAGTACCGACCGTGGCAATGTGCAGCGAATCCAGCAGCGCCGCGTGGATTTCCTGGGGATACGACGCGACATCGGGCGGCCACATGCGCTTCAATAAATCGACAACCTGCTCCGGTGCATCGAGAATAAAATCCGGAATCACTTCCACGGTGCGTATCGACATCACCACGGCGGCGACGATGGCGGCATACACCACGAAGCGTGCGAGGCGTTCGCCGGTGGAGTAGCGCCGCCATTCGCGATCGATAACCGTCACGGCACTCATGCGCGGAACACTTTTTTCACTGCATTGGTCAGCACTTCGCCCACGATAATCATGCCGATGATGGACAGAATAATCGCGCACACAAAATCGTAGTCAAAGCGCTGAAACGCCGCGAACAGCGTGCCGCCGATGCCGCCCGCGCCGACGATGCCGACCATCGTCGAATTACGCAAATTGGAATCGAGTTCATACGACGCAAAACCGATAAAGCGCGAGAACACCTGCGGCGCCACGCCGAACGCGATCACGCTCATGAACGGCGCGCCGGTCGCACGCACGGCTTCAACCTGCTTGAGCGAAATTTCCTCGATGGCCTCGGTAAATAATTTGCCAAGAAAGCCGAGCGAAGCCACGGTCAGCGCGAGGATGCCCGCCAGCGCCCCAAAGCCCACCGCTTTCACAAACAGGATGGCGATGATCACCGGATGAAACGAGCGGCACACCACCATCAATAGGCGCGCGGGCCACGTCACCCACGCCGGCATCAGATTGCGCGCCGCCAACAAACTGACCGGCAACGAAATAATCAGTCCCAGCACCGAGGCAAGAATCGCGATTTCGAGGCTTTCTTTCAGTCCCTTCAGCAACAGTTCCCAACGCTGGAAGTCGGGCGGAAAGAGTTTGGTGAGAAACTGGTAGCCGTAATCGAGCCCGGCGAAAAAGCGCGCGGGGGTGAGTTGCAGATGGGAAAGCGCGTAGACAAAATAAACCGCGAACACAAACCACGCGACACGCGTGGCCCAATGCGCGGGCGCGACAGCCATAGCCCGATCAGCCGTCGCCGCCATCGAGCCAGCTTTCGCCACCGTAGATGTTTTTCAGATGCGTGTCGCTCAACGCATCCGGCGCGCCATCGAACACCACCGCGCCGCCGGAAAGGCCGACGATACGCGTGGCGTAGCGCCGGGCCAGTTCAACGTTGTGGATGTTGACGATGGCCGGGATGCCGCGCTCGCCGGATTGATCGCGCATCAGCGTCATGATTTCGACGGAGGTTTTGGGATCGAGCGACGAGGTGGGTTCGTCGGCGAGCAGCAGCTTCGGGCGCTGCATCAGCGCGCGCGCAATTCCCACGCGCTGCCGTTGCCCGCCCGACAGCGCATCGGCACGCGCATGGGCGTGCGCGGTAAGGCCGACGGTTTCCAGCAAGGCATAGGCTTCGTGGATGTCGGAGGGTGGAAATTTTCTCAACCACGCCTTGAATGGCGACACGTAGCCCAGTCGTCCGGACAAAACGTTTTCCATCACCGTCAGCCGTTCGACCAGGTTGTATTCCTGAAATACCATGCCGATCTGGCGGCGCGCCGCGCGCAGTTCGGTGCGATTTAGCGTGACGAGATTACGGCCTGCGAAAATAATTTCGCCGCTGCTGGGTTCCACCAGCCGGTTGATACAGCGTATCAGGGTTGATTTGCCCGTACCTGACGGGCCTATGATCGCGGTAATGCCGTTCGATGCGATATCCAGCGTGATGCCATTGAGCACGGGCTTGCCGCGCACATAGGATTTGGTGAGGCCGCGGATCAGCAATGCGGCGCCCACGACGCCATCTGGCGCTGGACGGGTCAACGTCAATTATTTCTTTTGCGCTTTCGCGGCTGCCGCTTCAACTTCTTTTTTCTTCAGGTTTTCGAACGCGGCGCTGTTGAACTTCTCGCCGCTGCCTTCCGCGACCTTGCGCACGATCGCCCAGTCTTTTTGATAGGTAATCGGGAAAAAGCGATCCGCGCCGTCGAACGCCTTTTTCATTTCCGCCGGAAAGCGGTAGTCGTAAAAGCATTTGACCATGGTGTCGCGCAATTTCGGCTCCAGATCGTGCGCGTAGGCGAACGATGAGGTAGGAAACATTTCGCTGCGCCAGATCACGCGGAAGTCGTCTTCCTTGATTTGCCCGCGCGCGGCCATGCGCTTGAACACATCCGAGGCTACGGGCGCCGCGTCGTAATCACCCGTCGATACGCCGGTGATGGAGTTATCGTGTTTGCCGGAATACAGTACTTTGTAATCCTGATCGGGCGTGAGGCCGAGCGCGGGGAACAGCGCGCGCGGCGCAAGGTTGCCCGAGTTGGACGACGGCTGCACGTGCGCAACTTTCTTGCCCTTGAGATCCGCGACTTTCTGGAAGGGGCTGTCTTTCTTGACGATCATGATCAGGTTGTAGCCCTGCAATTCCTTTTCGCCGCCCTTTACGGCAAACGGAATCGCACCCGCAAGATTCACCGCATAGTTGGTGGGCCCGGTTGAAAATCCGCCCACGTGCAGCCGGCCGGAACGCATGGCTTCGATTTCAGCGGCGTTGGACTGCACCTGGTAGAACACCACGCGTTTGCCAGTGCATTTTCCGAGGTAATCGGTGAACGGCTTGAAGATGTTTTCGTACACGGCCGGATCTTCCACCGGCGTATAGGTGAACACCAGTGTCGATGGATTCTTGAAACGCTTCGCGTCTGTAGGCGCATCGGCAACCAGATCTTTGTTTTCATCGCAATACAGTGTGTCGAGATCACCGCGATTCTTGCAATCGGTCTGCGCATAGGCCGCTTGCGAGGCAACGCCCAACAGCAGCAGCAAAGCGATCCGCGTACGTCGCCCAATGTTTTTGTAGGTGTTCATAAAGCGCTGCTCCTGAAATCAGTCGAGGGGAAACGAGTGCTCGAGTTACACGGTTTGGCGTTGACTGGGACGTGGCCGCACCGCGCAAATTGAAAACCCGTTCATGCACTACTTTGTTGCAACTGAAAGTGTACGGCAAATTGCAGAAATAATGACACTGTTGGCGCGCTAAAACGCCGGTATTGACGCCTGCGATTAATAAGCGTGCGCTAACTACCTATTCGATGAATGCCTACCAAACAAAACATAACTTATTGTTTTTAAAGTATTTATACTTTTATCCATCGACGATAAAAATATGTACCTTGCCCAGGCCAATCGGATTGGGTATCTTTAGCCCCCTGCTGACCGCCGGTGTATTGGTCGCTACGGTCGGCTGGCCATGGGAAATGGCCAAGCGCCCGGAACGGCAATCGGTTTGGGTGTTGCAGGCACGGGAGTCGCGGTTATCTGATTTTGCGGCTTCGGCGGTCTGCGGCGCTGAACAGCAGGTTGAGTTGTTTTTTTCTGTGTTACTTTTTTCTTTGCTGCTT
>CAMDDY010000267.1 GCA_945893125.1 Bordetella parapertussis | reverse complement strand
GCTCGCAGACGCGCGCCTCGTACCAGGTCGGAAGTCCCTGGATGTTGCTCGGGAAGATGTTGCGCGGGCTCACCGGCACGCCCATCCGAAGGATCGCCTTGGCGAACAGCTCGTTCGCGGAGGCCGAACCGGACCCGTTGACGTTGGCGAATTTGACGACGAAATCGTTGGTTGCTTCTATGCGTTTCATTCGAACAGACCCTTTGTTGTCCGTGGTTGCCGGGCGTCAGGCGGCGCGCCGTTGCGGTTTGTGCTTCATGCCGCGCGCCGTTGCGGTTTGTTTCTGCAGCCCGGGCCGGCGTGCGTCATGTCGAGCAGGAATTTCTGCATGTCCCACGCGCCGGTCGGGCAGCGCTCGGCGCACAGGCCGCAGTGCAGGCAGACGTCTTCGTCCTTGGCCATGATGCGGCCGGTCTTCAAGGTGTCGGAGACGTAGAGCGCCTGCTCAAGATCGCGGGCCGGCGCGTTGAGCCGCTCGCGCAGCTCTTTTTCTTCGCCATTCTCGGTGAAGGTAATGCAGTCCATCGGGCAGATATCGACGCAGGCATCGCACTCGATGCACAGCTTTTCCGAGAACACGGTTTGCACGTCGCAGTTCAAACAACGCTGCGCTTCGGCGAAACCGGATTTCGCATCAAAGCCGAGTTCGACTTCGACCTTGATGTCTTTCAACGTAATCTTTTTATCTTTCCACGGCACCTTGTTGCGCAGTTGGTCGGAGATATCGTTGTCGTAGCTCCACTCGTGGATCCCCATCTTTTGCGAAATCAGATTGGTCATCGGATCGGGGCGAACCTTGAGGTCTTCACCCTGGCAGAAGAGGTCGATCGACACCGCGGCATCGTGTCCGTGCGCCACCGCCCAGATAATATTCTTCGGGCCGAAGGCCGCATCGCCGCCGAAAAATACTTTCGCGTTGGTGGATTGCATGGTGATCTTATCCACCACCGGCATGCCCCACTTGTCCCAGTCAAGGCCGATGTCGCGCTCGATCCACGGAAACGCATTTTCCTGGCCGATTGCGACCAGCACGTCGTCGCATTCCACCAGAATTTCCGGCTCGCCGGTGGGCACGAGATTGCGCCGCCCCTTCGCATCGTACTCAGCCTTAACCTTGTCGAAGGTCATGCCGGTCAACTTGCCATTCGTGTGTATAAACGCCTTGGGCACCATGAAATTCAGGATCGGGATGCCCTCATCCACCGCGTCTTCTTTTTCCCACGGCGAGGCCTTCATTTCCTCGTAGCCGGAGCGCACGATCACTTTCACGTCGTCGCCGCCGAGGCGTTTGCTGGAGCGGCAGCAATCCATCGCGGTGTTGCCGCCGCCGAGCACGATGACCTTTTTGCCGATTTTTGTAGTGTGGCCGAACGACACGCTGTTAAGCCAATCAATGCCGATGTGAATGTTGGCTGCGGCTTCTTTGCGGCCGGGCGCTTCGAGATCGCGGCCACGCGGTGCGCCGGTGCCGACGAATACCGCGTCGTAGTTTTCGGCCAGTATGGCTTTCAGTGAATCAACCGTCTTGCCGGATTTCATTTCAATATTGCCGATGTTGAGAATGTAATCAACTTCTTCGTCGATCACTTCTTCGGGCAAACGAAAGCGCGGCACCTGCGTGCGCATGAAGCCGCCGCCTTTTTGGTCGGCTTCGTAAATGGTGACTTGATAACCCAAGGGTGCTAAATCACGCGCTACCGTCAGCGATGCGGGGCCGGCCCCGATACACGCGATGTGCTTGCCGTTGGTCTTCGCCGGCGCCTTGGGCATGCGCTTGGCAACGCTGTCTTTAGCTTTGTTGTCGGCGGCGACGCGCTTCAAGCGGCAAATCGCTACCGGCTCGGCCTTGGGCTCGCCGTGTTCGCCGTGTTCGAGCGGCTTGCGCAGATCGATGTTGCCTTCTTCCACGCGACCGCGGCGGCACGCGGGCTCGCACGGGCGGTCGCAAGTGCGGCCTAAAATGCCGGGGAAAACATTTGATTTCCAGTTGACCATGTAGGCATCGTCGTACTTGCCTGCGGCGATCATGCGGATGTATTCGGGAACGGGCGTGTGCGCTGGGCACGCATACTGACAATCGACCACTTTATGAAAGTAATCGGGATGCGAAATATCGGTGGGTTTCAATCAGTGCTCCGGGGTAAAAACGGGATGTTGTAACTATTTGTTATTATTAATTAAATTGCAGGTCGCCCAGACCGCAGGGCGGCAAAGTGGCGGTAATACTACCCGTTTGTAACTCCCCTGAAAAGGGCAGTAAGAACAAGGGTTAAAACCACAATTCTCCTGTGGGCAAGCAGCGGCTACACTGCGCGTGAAAACCTTTTTGGAGGAGCCATGAACAAGATTATTTTGCGCAGTGTTTGGGGGATGCAAATCTTTATCGCCGCCGGTGCGGCATCAACGGTCAATGCACAGGCCCCTTCGACAGGCTCAGGACAGGGTTTTCCGTCGCAGCCGCTCGAAATCGTGGCGCACACCGCCCCGGGCGGCGGCACCGATCAGTTCGTGCGGCTGATGGCGGAAATTTTCACGCGCGAGAAAATGGTGTCGCAGGCGCCGGTGATCTCGAACCGCGTGGGGGGCGGCGGCGCCATTGCGTATAACTATGTGAAAGGCAAACGCGGCGATCCGCACGTGATCCTGGCCGTGGCGACCGGCACTTTCATGTCGGCGCTGACGCGGACGGATTTGGGTTTCAGCATTGATGACTTTACGCCGCTGGCGTTTCTGGCGATGGATCCGCAGATCATCGCGGTGACGGGCGATGGCCGTTTCAAAAACGTAAAAGAACTGATCGACGCGGCCAAGCGCGAGCCGAACACCATCGTCAGCGCGATAGCTTCGGCCACCGGTTCGGGCCGCCTGTTTCAATACATGCTCGAAAAAGAAACCGGCGCGAAATTCAAATATGTTTCGTTCAAGAGCGGCGCCGAGGCCGGCACGGCGGTCGCGGGCGGACACATCCACCTCACCACCGAGAACCTGAGCGAAGTGTCCGCGCATGTGGAATCCAAAAAGATACGCGTGCTGGCGGTGACGGGTGAACGGCGCATGGCGCCGCTGCCCGAGGTGCCGACGATGAAAGAACTGGGCTATCCGATCGTGGTGGGCACCGGTCGCGGTCTCGCCTTGCCCGCCGGCGTGCCCGCGGCGACGGTTGCCACGCTGGAAGCCATGGTACGACGCGCGATGACCTCGAAAATCTGGAAAGACTACTCGGCGGCCAACAACTTCGAGGAAAATTTTCTCGACGGCGCGCAGTTCAGAAAATACCTCGATTCGCGGCGCGAGGAGTTTCGCGGCTTTTTGCTGCACGTCGGATTGATCAAAAAGTAACGCAGGGCAGACGGCATGAACCCTGTAGCGATGGGCCGCTGGATCGGCGGGCTGCTGTTAGTGGCATCGGCGTTGAACGCCGGCTGGGCGCACGCCCAGCCGTTCCCTTCCCGCCCCATGGAATTCGTGGTGCATACCTCGCCCGGCGGCGGCACCGATATTCTCGCGCGGGTTACGGCGGATATCCTGACGCGCATCAAGTGGATTACGCAGCCGATCAATGTATCGAACCGACCAGGGGGCGGCGGCGCAATCGCCTACGGCTACGTCAAGAACAAGCGCGGCGATCCGCATGCGGTGATGGCGGTCGCGAGCCTCACCATGCTGACCGTCGGTTTGCGGCCGGATCTGCAACTGGGGCCGGAGCATTTCACGCCGATTGCGTTTCTCGCGCAGGACCCTCAGGCGCTGATGGTGAATATTGACGCGCCGTACAAGACCTTCAAGGAATTTATCGATGCCGCAAAGCGCGAGCCAGGCGCACTCACCGCGAGCATTACCTCGCCGGGCGGGTCGGGCCAACTGCTGGTGTGGCTGATCGAGCGGGCGACCGGCACGAAGTTCAAAACGGTATCGTTCAAGGGCGGCTCCGAGGCGATCATGCAGGTCATGGGCGGGCACGTGCATTTCACCACTGAAAATATCAGCGAGGCCGTGTCGGCGGTGGAATCCAAAAAGCTGCGCGTGCTGGCCGTCAGTTCGGGCCAGCGGCTCTCCACCGTGCCCGACGTTCCAACGCTGAAAGAACTCGGTTATGACATCCATTTCGGTACCGGACGCGGATTTGCCATGGCGGCCGGCGTGCCGAAAGACGCCGCCACTTTTATGGAGGCGCAACTCGAGCGCGTCTACAAAAGCCCGGAATGGAAGGATCACGCCGCCAAGCACCTGTGGGAAAACCTGTGGATGGGCAGCACGGACTACGCGAAACATCTGGCATTGCGGCGCGTACAGCAATTGGAATTCATGCAGTCGATTGGACTGGCGCCAAAGTGAATCTGTTCCCGAAGCTGCCGTTTCAGCCGGCGCGCGATTTCGCGAATTCTGCGATGAAAGCTGGGTAACCCCGGCGACAAAAAAGCAAGCGGGTCGGCGCTGAAGCTGCTTAATATCATTGAGCGTAAAGGGTTAAAGGCGCTGGCGTAGACTGAAATGATAAATGTGACTTGAACCCGCGCGTGAAACCGGCGCGACACCAAACAAACGGTGCGCAGCACCCTATTCACACTCACCGGAGCAGCAATGCCTCGCAATAAGATTGTCGCCTATGTATTTACTTTCCTGGCCGCGTTGGGCCTGTGCATGTTCCTGTTGCTGCCAGCGGAATCCGAACTGCGTCTGCTGGGCCTGATCGTTGTGATTTTCTGGCTGCCCATGGCGCTGCGCTACATGAACAGGGTGGTCAAAGAACGCGCCACTGCGCTGCTCATACCCAAGACCAGCCCGCCCGCGTACCACCCGCGCGAGGTGAATGCGACGCTTGAAGCGACGTTTACCGTTACCGTCGGAACGGACTTGATGCGCGTGGACGCGGGTAGCAACATTCTGGATTTGCGCTGCCTGCTGGCGCTGGGCACCGATGGGTTCAGTGCAAGACTGTGGCGCGCGGACAAAATCACCGGGCCTTGGCCGAACGACGAAAAGCTGATCCTGAACGCGGAATTTCTGATTCCGGAGCGCGCGTTGCCGCGTTTCCCCGTCGATACGATGGCACGGGTACTGTTGCGCGATGCCTTTATCGGCAGCGTCAGGGTGTTGAGCGTGAATGCGGCGGCGAGTGCGGCATGACTGCCCATAAAAAATGAACAAAAACAAATAGTTACAACTTATCCGCAATTGATACCTATGCGGATTTGCCATGCAGCCCATGCATCCGATGACATGCACAACATTTGCGAACTATACCACCCAGTGATATGATTTATCCCGCAATGAAAGTCGCTCATGCACGTATATTAAACCCGAACCTTCACGCGCTGGATGAAACGCGAAGGACTTGCCGACCGCGACTTGTGCGACGCACTGGCAGAAATGCGGAACGGGCTGGTCGATGCACGGCTGGGCGGCGGACTGGTGAAGAAGCGTATTGCGCGGGCAGGTCAAGGCAGGAGCGGCGGCTATCGCGTGCTGGTGGCTTCGAACTTTGGCGAACGATGGGTGTTTATGTTCGGCTTCGCAAAAAATGAGCGCGACAACATAGACGACGATGAACTGAAACTGATCAAGCGGCTCGCCGCAACGTTGTTAAGCCTGAGCGAAAACGACCTGCGCAAGGCGCTGGCGGTTGGGGAACTACTGGAGATCAAACATGGCAAATAAAAGATTGCGCGAAGAAATGTTCGACACCGCGCGCGGCCTTCACGATCTGGGACTGATGGATAGAGAAACGCTGCGGGAATTTGATGCATCCCGCTTGCCGGCGCTGAAGCCGTATGGCGCCGCGGACATCAAGCGCCTGCGACTTAAAGCAAAGACCAGTCAATCCGTATTTGCCGCCTATCTCAACACCAGCGTATCGACGGTACAGAAGTGGGAAATTGGCGACAAAAAGCCGAGCGGACCGGCGCTGAAGCTGCTGAATATCGTCGAACGCAAAGGGTTGAAGGCGTTGGCGTAGTCGGAAAAGGCAATGCCTGGCGGCAAAATTATTTAGCCGATTCCACAGCACCGGCAAAAAGCATGTAGACGAGGCGGTGAAGCATAAATTCTTGAATAAAATAAAAGGCCAGCGTTTGTTGATCGAATTAACTGCGAAGGATGAAGAAGAAAAATAGCCAAGAACTAAAGGGGCTAGGTTGCCATCCCCCAAAACCTACGGCGCCAAATTCCGCTCCTTAACCACCTTGCGCCACTTGGCGATTTCCTCGCGCACGAACTTGGTGAAGGCATCGGGCGTCATCAGCACGGGCTCCGCGCCCTGTTCGGCGAGGCGGGGCTTCATTTCGTCGGAGGCCAATATGCGATTGATCTCCGCGTTGAGTTTGGTGATGATCTCGGGCGGCGTTTTCGCCGGCGCGAGGATGCCCCACCACTGCACCGCCGAGAAGCCCGGCAGGGTCTGAGCCACCGTGGGTAAATCCGGCAAAAAAGACGAGCGCTGGGCAGTGGTCACCGCCAGCGCGCGCAGACGGTTCGCCTTGACCTGCGGCCAGGCTGACGGCAGGCTGATCGTCAGCAATTGCACATGCCCGCCCACGGTGTCGATCACGGCGGGCGCGGCGCTTTTATACGGCACGTGCGTGAGTTTGATGCCGGCCATGGCCGCCATCACCTCGGTGGCAAAATGGATGCTGCTGCCGGCGCCGGCGGTGCCATAATTGATCTCGCCGGGCTTGGCTTTGGCGAGCGCGATCAGTTCGCCGATGTTTTTCACGGGCAGCGAGGGATGCACGGTCACCATGAACGGCCCTTCGCCGATCATCGCCACGCCGGTCAGGTCGTTGATCGGATCGAACGGCAGCTTGGGCTGCATCGCGACGCTGGTGGTGTAGGTGCCCGTGGGGATGAGGATGGTGTAACCGTCCGGCGCGGCTTTGGCCACGACATCCGAGCCGATCATCTGGCCGGCGCCAGCGCGGTTTTCAACCACCACCGGCTGCCCCCAGCGCTCGCGCAGCCGCTCGCCGATCAGCCGGCCGAGAACGTCATTCGAGCCGCCCGCCACCACCGGCACCACAAAACGAATGGGCTTGGCGGGATACGCTTGGGCATGCGCCGTTTGCACGGGCAGCAACAGCATCGATATGCAAGCGACTATGAAAATACGCATGATGGCTCCTTGGTTGTTTGGCGCGGGGGCGCGGGCCGAGCCCGCAGGCCACGCGTAGTTTATCGTTCATGCAGCTTTGGCAACACCTGCAATCTCGCAGACACGACAAGGCGGCTGTGCCGCATGTCTTACATGATGCACAGCATTCGGCGCATTGCCCTTCGGTTAATGCACCCTACGAGCTATTGGAGATCCATCCGGGCCCTGCTAACCT
>CAMDDY010000266.1 GCA_945893125.1 Bordetella parapertussis | reverse complement strand
TTCGCCCGGCGTGCTTCGCCCGGTAGAGCGCCTTGTCCGCCGCCGTCAATACCTCGGCAGGCGCGTCGAGTTTTTCATTGCGCTCCGCCACGCCGATACTGATGGTGACGGAAAGTTTTTTACTCCCTGCGCGTGTTGCCGGCGTGGTTCGCTGCCGGCGCGGACGCGCGTTAGCGCGCGGGGGGGATTGCGGCGGGCGTTCCGAGGTGCGCAACATCAACCCGTGATTGGCAATATCAATACGCAGCGCTTCGAGATGCGAAAAGGCGTGCGCGGCGGTTGCGCCCGGAAACACGATGACGAATTCTTCACCGCCGAAACGATACGCATCGCCGCCGCCCTGCACGCGCTCGATGCGCGTGGCCACCATTTTCAACACCTGATCGCCGACGTCGTGACCATGGGTGTCGTTGAATTTTTTGAAGTGATCGATGTCAAGCACTGCAATCACATAGCGCCGCCCCAGCCGCGCCAGGTGTTCGTTGAGCGCGCGGCGCGCGGGCAGGCCCGTGAGTTCATCGCGAAATGCCATGCGGTAAAGGTCCTGCAACACGGCCACCGCGAGTATCAACGCGGCGGCGCTGAAATAGGCCATTACCCATTCCCGTTGCGGCAATCCTTGCGCCGCGATGGCCCATGCCGCGATGGCGCCGGCGAACGCGAGATCAATCGCCGAGCGCGAACGCCACCACGGCACGATGGCCGTGGCGACGCCCGCCGCAATCAACAGCAAGCCCGCTTGCGGAATGCGCGATCCGGACAATAACGTGGAGGATGGCAGAAACGTCAGCGGCTGATACAGCCAATCGACGGTTTCACGATTGCCCGATGCCGCGAGCCACGCCGCCGCGCCGCATTCCAGCACGATGACGCCGGCGCGCAGTAATCCGTGCCGGTTGAGGATGCCGCGTTCGCGCGCGAGCGCCAGCGCCGCCAGGTTGAGCGGGACAAAAATGCATAACGCTACAAATACCGTGCGCGCGGGAAACCCGATCAGACCGCGGCCAAGATACGTACGATAGGCGAACCACGCGATGGCGAGCGTCACCAGGGCAAAGAATATGCGCCCGCGCTGAAACGCCGCCGCGAGCAGTGCGCCCAGGGTAAGCGCCAATACCGGCGTGTGTGCCGCCAACGCGGCATCGGCGGGCGGCAGCGTGGCCGCGTGCAGGCCCAGAAACCGTGCCATGAGCAGAATCGCGGCCGGAACCGCGACTGGAACCACTATCGCGGCCAGTCCGCGCCAGCCGCTCACGCTAGTCGAACCGTCGACACAAACCTGCGGCGGCGCTTATTTTTTGCCTTGGCGCGCTTCCCACTCAGCGGCCAGTTCGCGATTGGTCTTGTAATGAGGCACCTTGAAAATCAGCCGCTTCCACGATTGTATGCGCGGAATGCTGCCTTGCGCTTCGGTGTTCCAGTAGTTGTCGCTGAGCTTTAGATTGCGCGCCTGATCCATCTCGAAATATTTTTTGGAATTGCCGCCACCAAACATGAAGAGGCGCCCCTCGATGATCTTGAAGGTATCGTGATTGCCGCCCAGCGGTATTGCGTACACCATGCCGTTGGCGCAAAAGCCGTTGTACTGCGGCTTGTATTTGTCGGGGCTTTGCAAAAACAGCGCGCGGTTGGCCTCGCTCGCGAAACGATAGGTCACCCCCTCGTGATTCGCCTTGATCGCCGGATTGCCGGGCGCGGGCGCTGGAAGCGTGAAATAGCTCACCGGATCGTGGCCCTTCAACATCAGGCGGCTGTCTTCGCCGTCGGCTACGGTGTTGTGGGTGACGCAGCCGCCGAGCGAAAGCAGCAGAGCGGCGAGTAGTAGCAAGCGATTCATCATGGCGGTGTCCTCGGATGGGTTGCGGGAAATTATAACCCTGTGTCCGGTATACTAAACGACATCGGGAGGAGTCATGCCAGGAACTGGAATTACCATACAAAAAATCGCGGGCGCCATCGGTGCTGAAATCAACGGCATCGATCTTGCGCGCGAGATGCCCGACGAAACCATCGCCGAAATCCGCCGCGCGTGGCATGAACACGTGGTGATTTTTTTCCGCGAGCAGGATATCACCAGCGCGCAATACCTGGCGTTTGCCGCGCGTTTCGGTCAACCGGTCGAATATCCGTTTATCCGGGGACTCGACGGTTTTCCGGTGATTACGCCGGTGATCAAGCTCGAACACGAGCGCGTCAATTTCGGCGGCGTGTGGCATTCGGACACCACCTATCTTGATGAGCCGCCAATGGGCACGTTTCTGCTCGCGCGCGAGCTGCCGCCGCAGGGCGGCGACACGCTGTTCGCGAATCAATACCTTGCCTATGAAGCGCTGTCGGAGGGCTTGAAGCGCACTGTGGATACGCTCACCGGCATCAGCAGTTCCGCCAAGGCGGACGTGTCGAAAACACGCGAGGATCGCATCGCCCAAAGCCCCACGGCGCGCGCACACGACGTGTTCGAGGCCGAGCACCCGGTGGTGCGCACGCATCCCGAGACCGGCCGCCGTTCGTTGTATATCAATCCGGCCCATACCGTGCGCTTCAAGGGCTGGACGGAGGCGGAAAGCGCGCCGCTGCTCGACTACCTGCACCGCCATCAGGTGCGTCCCGAATTCACCTGCCGCTTTCAGTGGCGGCCCGGTTCGATATCGCTGTGGGACAATCGCGCGGCGATGCATTTCCCGGTGAACGATTACCACGGCCACCGGCGCGTGATGCACCGGATAACCTTGCAGGGTGATCGGCCAAAATAACCATCTGGAGACGTGCATGAACATGAAGAAACGCGTGGGTTTGATGGTGGCGGTGCTGCTGCCGGTGATGGCGCAGGCGCAAAATTATCCCACCAAACCGGTGCGCTTCATCGTGCCGCAGGCGACGGGCGGCGCGTCCGACGTGTTATCGCGCATCATCGCGCAAAAACTCACCGAGCAATGGCAGCAGCAGGTGGTGGTCGATAACCGCGTCGGCGCGGGCGGCAACATCGGCACCGAGATGACCGCGCGCGCGGCGCCGGACGGCTACACCTGGGTGTTGGGTTTCCCCGGCACGCACGCGATCAACCCCGTGCTGTATAAAAATTTGTCGTGGGATCCGGTGAAAAATTTCGAGCCTACGGCCAATCTCGCGGTGGTGCCCTACGTGGTGGTCGCGGGCAACAACGTGCCGGCTAAAAATATGCAGGAGTTGATCGCGTTGGCCAAAGCCCGGCCCAACGATATTAAATTCGGTTCGGCGGGCAACGGCACCATCAACCATCTGCTGGGGCCGATGATCGCCACCGCCGGCGGCATCAAACTCACGCACATACCGTATCGCGGCATCGCCATCGCGGTCACCAACATCATCGCCAACGAAGTGCAACTTGCCTTCGGCAGCGTGCCGTCGGTGATCGGCCAGATACGCGGCGGCCTGATCCGCCCGCTTGCCGTCACCACGTTAAAGCGGCTCGACTCGATGAAAGACGTGCCGACAATGAACGAATCGGGATTTCCCGGTTTTGAAATGGTGCCGTGGTTCGGCATCCTCGCCACCGGCGGCACGCCGCCTGTCGTGGTGAAAAAAATCAATGCCGATATCAATCAATTGCTGACGCAAAAGGATGTCATCGACCGCTTCGCCGGGCAGGGCGCGGAGCCTGCGCCGTGGTCGCCGGAGCAGTTTGCCAAGGTGCTGCGGGCGGATATGGTGAAGTGGGCGAAGGTGGTTAGGGAGTCGGGGGCTACGCTGGATTAGTGGGTGCGTGGTTATGCTCGTCGCCCTGTGCTGCTGCCGACGATTTGATGGAGGATGACTTGGGTAGTGCCGCACGCCGGGTTGCAGCAAACACGCTGGTGCCCAGCCACCGCCACAGGCTTTTCGCGTCGTGCTTTGAACCAACCACGCGTAGCTCCTGAGATTGCAGAACCTCCTGCGGCGTGTGATCTCCGTTCCAGACTTCGGTCAAAGCGCGCACGGAAGAATTTACCACCAGAGTCAATTCGCGTCCGGGGTCATCGCGACATAAATCGGCTGCACCGTCTTCCACCACCAGCCACCATGCGCGCTCTGCGGGCCGCGCGTCGCGGAACTGGAAATGGATGATCACAGGTGTAGGCGGAAACTCCTCGATGCGCACGAAGCGCCGCACATCCCACATCAGCAAGCCGGCATCCAGTTGGTCGTCGCGCAGGCGGCTGCCGATCCAGCGCGCCCCCCAATGGCCGAGGGCCATGACGAGTGGCCGTAATTCTTCGCCCGCATCGGTCAGGTTGTATTCCCAGACCTTGCCGAAGGCACTGCGCCGCACCACGCCGAATTCTTCCAGTTGACGCAGGCGCTGCGTCAGCAGGCTGCTGGACATGCGCGGCACGCCGCGATGCAGGTCGCTGAATCGCTTGCTGCCGCAGAGCAATTCGCGCACCACCAGCGGTGTCCACTGCGCGCACAGCACCTCGGCGCCCCGCGCAACAGTGCAGAACTGGCTGTAGCTGTCTTTCATTGTAATTCACCCTCATTGCAAACACTTCAGATTCTGCACTAGTCGCGATGATTCGTCACGCCCACACTAACCTTGTGAGCGTACATAACCGCTGACAAAGGATGCGATTCAATCGAGGTGCCTGCGCCGCTGGTGCGGCAGCAGAGCCATCTCCCTACCACCGTACCGTCAAGGAGAAATTCGATGAAACTATTGATTGCAGCAGCGATGTTAATTACCGGATGCATAGGTCTCGCACAGGCGCAAACCAGCCCGCCCCAACCGATCATGCCCGACTCGATCAAGTGGACGAGCCCACCGACATTACCTGGCGTGCAGACCGCATGGGTGCTGGGCGCTGGGGACAAGTTTGGCCCCTACCTCCTGCGCGTCAAGCTCGCGCAAGGATCCAGGATCCCCCCGCACACCCATCCCGAAGAGCGCAATGGGACGGTGCTATCGGGAACCGTGTACCTCGGCTTTAGCGCAACCTTCGATGAAGCGACGGCGATTGCGATCCCGGCAGGCGGCGTTTGGGTGGCCCCGGCCAACGTTACGCACTTCATCTGGGCCAAGGACGGCGAAGCCGTGTTTCAGTGCGCCGGCACCGGCCCGAGCGGGACCAAGTTCGTCAAGCCGTGACGCGTCCGTGCGAGATATAAATTTGATTTTCCTATTTACTCAAGTCAGACAGTAGCAGTGACCGCAAGGAGAGCGCTATGCGAATAATAGATGGGTTGATGATTGCAATAACTGGACTGTTGCTTGCGGCGGGCGGCGTGCACGCCCAGCAGCAGTACCCGCAGAGTTACCCAACTAAGCCGATTCGACTGATCGTGCCCTTCGCGCCCGGCGGAGGCTCCGAATACCTGGCGCGCGTTATGGCGCAGAAACTCACCGAATCGTTCGGGGTGCCGGTGATTGTGGATAACCGCCCCGGTGCCGGCGGTACCATCGGCACGGAAACGGCAGTGACGGCGAATCCGGACGGCTATACCATGATCTTGGTAACGGCCAGCTACGCCGCGAATGCGGCGCTCTACAAGCTTCCTTACGACGCGGTGAACGACGTGGCGCCGATTGTGCTGATCGGCGAGACTGGCCTCGTGGTGGCGCTCCATCCATCGGTTCCCGTCACCAGCATCAAGGAACTGATGGCGTACGACAAGGCGAATCTGGGCAAACTTAACTATGGCTCCAGCGGCGTTGGCGGTATCCCCCACCTTGCCACCGAGCTTCTTAACCAGATGGCCGGCACGAGGATGACGCACGTGCCATACAAGGGTGGCGGCCTCGCATTGAACGACCTGCTCGGCGCGCAGATTCAGATCATCGTTATAAGTGGGAGTCTGATAATCCCACAGATTAAGTCGAATCGCCTTCGAGGTATTGCGGTGACTACCGTCAAGCGCTCCAATGCCGTGCCCGATATCCCAACCGTGGCTGAAACCATCCCCGGCTATGAATTCGTGGGTTGGTACGGCGTCTTGGGTCCGAAGGCGCTGCCTAAGGACATCATCGCGCGCTGGAACAGAGAGATCAATCGCATCCTACTGCTGCCCGATGTCAAAGCGCGCTTGGTGGCCGATGGTATGGAAGCCGTCGACGGCTCATCCGAGCGCTTCCGCGAAGTCCTGAAGCGCGACCTTGCGATGTTGCAGAAAGTAGTCAAGTCCGCGAACATCAAGCCGGGAGGCTAATTACCATTCACCAAGACCAACTGGGCAGGCGTATCGCACTGTACGCCCTGCAACGGGAATGCTTCGCAAGCATTGCAATGCGTAGCGTGCGCTGTGCGCACGATCAGTCGCAGCAGGCTTAGTGTGTGATGTGTGGATGATCGCGCGCACAGCACACGCTACGGATTCGCGAATGGCTTAGAAACTTGGAGAAGTCTGTTTTAAGTCAACGTCGAATTTGCCGCCGACCGCGTAGCCAAAAACTCCACTGGTACGCGTGAGGTGGTTAGCGCCGTGGATGGCGTGCGAGTTCCAGTGGCGTGCCTTGTGCGACGATACGCCCGACTGCGCTACTTGTTCAACGAGCCCTGCATCAGTAACTGCAATTGCTGTTGCAGATGAGGAAGATCGCTCTCAATAGTCTTCCAGACTATGCCTAGGTCCACTTTGAAGTAGCCATGGGCCAACGCGTTGCGCATCTCGTAGGCGAATGAAAATGGTAAATCACGGTGGGCAGCAACGAAGTCGGGATGATTGCGCTCGATATTACGGCAAGCCTCGCCGATCACCGCATCCTGCGCCATCTCGTTCTGAAGGAAGCCGGCTTCATCCATATCATCTGTGTAGCGCTGAATGCGCTCAATGGCCTGAAGAATGTGGGTGAGGTAGTCCGCGAGACGTTGTGGATGGTCGCTCATACCGGCACCGCCTCTGCGAGCACTGCGTCGCGGAATTTGTCCGGCAGCGCCTTCGGCGTCAGCACATCCACCGGAACCCCTAGGAGCGCGCGCAACTCATAACGGATCGCGCCGATGTCGAACAGCGTTGTCTCCGCCGTCGGGTCGATGAGAATATCCAGATCGCTGTCCTCCGTGTCCGCACCGTGCGCGACCGAGCCGAACACGCGGGCATTTCGGGCGCGATGCGCTTCGACCACGCCGCGAATGGCGGCACGGTGGGTTTGCAGGGCTTCCGAGGGCTTCATCTGTTACAAATCTCCGCTGCGTATAAGTCGTTATTCGGGGCTGAGCTTTTCCCCTTGCGGGACATTGCGCCATTGTAATCGCGATTTTGCCCCCTGTACTCGCCCACGCAACGTTGCGGTGGATGTAGGGCGGAAAAGCGTAGCGCCTTCCGCCGCATTCGTTGGCTACCCAGATACATGCAAGATGTGCCAAGTGGCAAACGCAGAATGCCTCACCAGTCGCTCGGCGGAAGGC
>CAMDDY010000265.1 GCA_945893125.1 Bordetella parapertussis | reverse complement strand
CGCGCGACTGCAAGCGCTGGCCGCGCCCCCATTGCAGAAATTATGCCAGCGGCTGAATCAAACGCCCGGCGGCACCGCCGCTCTTATCGATGTGCGCAGGCATGTGCTGGCGGGCCTGGCCCAGCATCCCGAGTGGCAGATGATCGACGCCGTGCTGGGACGCCTGTTTAATTCCTGGTTCAATCGCGGCTTTCTCACGCTGCAACGCATCGACTGGCATACGCCCGCGTTCGTGCTGGAAAAACTCATTGAATACGCAGCGGTACACGAGATTTCCGGCTGGCGCGATCTGCGCCGCCGTTTGCAGGGCGACCGTCGCTGCTTCGCGTTTTTTCATCCGGCGCTGCCCGACGAGCCGCTGATTTTTATCGAAGTGGCGTTGGTAAAAGGCATCAGCGGCGCGATTCAGCCTCTGCTGGCCCTCGATGCGCCGGTGGCCGCGCCGGAAAAAGCCGACACCGCCGTGTTCTATTCCATCACCAACTGCCAGCCTGGATTGCGCGGCGTGTCGTTCGGCAATCTGCTAATCAAGCAAGTCGCGCAAAAACTCGGCGAAGAGTTCCCGCGCATCAAAACATTTTCAACGCTGTCGCCGATACCCGGCTTTAGCGTCTGGCTCGCGCAGAACGCCGGCGCAATTCAGGCGCAAGACGCGCGCGACGCCGTTCAAGCCTTGAGCACGCCCGATTGGCATCAGCAACCGGCGCTGGCCGAATCGATGAAAAAAACCCTGCTGCCGCTGTGCGCCCACTTCCTGACCGCCGCCATGCGCGACGACGAACCCGCCGACCCGGTGGCGCGCTTTCATCTGGGCAACGGCGCGCGCGCCGAACGCCTGAACTGGCTTGCCGACACCTCCGCGCGGGGATTGAAAAACTGCGCGGGCATGATGGTCAACTACGTCTATCATCTCGACCAGATCGAAGACAATCACGAAGTGTATGTGCGCGAACATCGCGTCGCCGCCACGCATGAACTGCGCCGCATGGCGCGTGACTGCGCGCTGATCCAACTCAAACCATAAAGCTATCGGAAACTGAATATGCAAATGACCGGCGAACAACTCATCCCGCAATCGCAGGATGTCACCTGGAAAGCCCTTAACGACACCGGGGTGCTCAAGGCCTGCATACCGGGCTGCGAATCCATCGAGCAAACCGGCGACAACGAATTTCAACTGGTGATGATCGCCAAAGTCGGCCCGGTCAGCGCGAAATTCAAAGGCAAGATGACGCTCTCCGATATCGTAGCACCCACCTCGTACAAACTGGCGTTCGAGGGCGCGGGCGGCGTTGCCGGGTTCGCCAAGGGTGAGGCCAGCGTGCATCTGTCGCCGCAGGACGGCGGCACCAAACTCGCCTATGCCGCCAACGCGATGATCGGCGGCAAACTCGCGCAGGTCGGCTCGCGCCTGATAGACGGCGTGGCGAAAAAAATTGCTGGTGAGTTCTTTACCGCGTTTAATAAAAAGGTCAGCGAACAATAGACCCATCGGGATACATCAATAAGTAATTGTTTTTAAAGTAATTTTTACTATCCATCACTGGAGGCATCATGGCCGAGAAGTTCAGTTTCGTTGTTGATGGCAAATCCGTCGCAGTGGAAGCCGATCCGGCGATGCCTCTGTTGTATGCCTTGCGCTCGGAGCTTGGCTTAACCAATCCCAAGTTCGGCTGCGGTAAGGCGCAATGCGGCGCCTGCACGGTGCATGTGGACGGCGCGCCGATGCGCTCGTGCGTCACCCCCGTGAGTCTCATCAAAGGCAGGCGCGTCACCACGCTGGCGGGTCTCGGCACGGCGGAGAAACCGCATCCGCTGCAACAAGCCTACATCGACGAAGGCGTGCCGCAGTGCGGCTTTTGCCTGTCGGGCTGGCTGATGACAGCCTCGGCGTTTCTGAAAAATAACCCCAAGCCCAGCGACGCGCAAATTCGCCAGGCGATGACAGGCATCAAATGCCGCTGCGGCACGCATATGGCGATTATGCGTGCGATCAAGCGTGCTTCACAATCCCTGTCGGCTTAAGGAGAGACCCTCATGAACATTAATGAGTTTTCCCGCCGCGATTTTTTCAAAACCACCGGTGCGCTGGTCATCAGCATCGCCTTGCCCGGCTCGATTGAATCCGCGTTGTCTCAATCGTCCGGCGGCAAGCCACCCTTATTACCTGACGAACTGGATTCGTGGATCGCGATATTGCCTAATGGCAACGCCACCGCCTACTTCGGCAAAATGGATATGGGCCAGGGTGTGGATGTCGCCGTACAGCAGATGGTGGCCGAAGAACTCGATCTCGCGTTCGAGCGCGTCACCGTCGTCATGGGCGACACGGCGCTGACCTGCAATCAAGGCGGTGCGTCGGGCAGCACGGGGCTGCAACGCGGCGGCGTCGCGCTACGCAATGCCGCCGCCGAAGCGCGCCGCGTTTTGGTCGAGCGCGCGGCGCAGAAGCTGGGCGTCAACGCGGATCAACTAAGCGTAGACAATGGTGTAGTGAGCGGTGGCACGCAACGTGTCACGTATGGCGATCTGATCGGCGGCCAATATTTTCATCACAAACTTGAGTGGAATAAACAATACGGCAACACGCTGTCGGTCAAAGGCCCGGCGCAACTCAAAAAGCCCTCGGAATACAAGGTCGTCGGCAAGCCGTTCCCGCAGGCCGTCATCACCGAAAAAGTCATGGGGCGGCAAAAATTCATTACCGACATCACGGTGCCGGGCATGGTGCATGCGCGCGTGGTGCGCCCGGTCAACGCCGGTTGTTCGCTGGTGTCGGTGGATGAAAGCTCGATCAAGCACATCGCGAGCGCGCGCGTGGTGCGCGAACAGAATTTCCTCGCGGTGGTGGCGGATAAGGAATGGGATGCGGTGCGCGCCGCTGAAACTTTGAAAGTTGAATGGTCGCCGCAGTGCAATCCATTTCCGCCGATGGCGACGCTGCACGATTACATCCGCAAGGCAGCCTTCACCAAAAAAGAAACACCGGTGAATCGCGGCGATGTGGATGAAGCATTCAAAACCGCCGCCAAAACCATCGTTGCCGAATACGAATGGCCGCTGCAATCACACGCCAGCATGGGCCCGGCGTGCGCCATCGCTGACATGAACGGCGACTCGCCGCGCGTATGGACGGGTTCGCAAAAACCCCACTATGGCCGCTCCGGTTGTGCGCGCATCACCGGCATTCCCATCGAAAAAATGCGCTCGACCTGGGTGCCTGGCCCCGGCTCTTATGGCCGCAACGAAGCGGGCGACTGCGCGACCGACGCGGCGTTGATTTCCAAAGCCATCGGCAAACCGGTGCGCCTGCAATACATGCGTCACGACGCGACGGCATGGGATCCGAAAGGCCCGGCGGGTGTCTATCGCGGGCGCGCCGCGCTGGACGCAGCCGGCAACGTCGCGGCCTACGATTTTTTCGGCAAGGGTTTTACGCGCCAGGATGTGGCGACCACCGAGGCCGATCCCAAGGACACGCTCGCCGGCCAGTTCACGCGCTTTGCACCCAAGGGCACGCTGATTTTTCAGATACCCGCCGAAGCCTACACCTTTGAAAACAAACGCTGCGGCTGGGAGACCATCCCCGCGATGCTCGAACGCGGCTCACCGCTGCGCACCGGACACCTGCGCGATCCGCTCGGCCCCGAAACGCATTTCGCCAGCGAGTCCTTCATCGACGAAGTGGCTGCCGCTGCGAATGCCGATCCGGTGGCGTTTCGTTTGAAGTACCTCACGCGCGAACGCGATGTGGCGGTGATCAAGGCCGCCGCCGAAAAAGCGCGCTGGAAAACCGGCGAGCGCGGCAGCCGCGGCAAAGGCAATGTGATGCGCGGGCGCGGCTTTGCTTACACCGAGCGCAACGGCACCGTGGTCGCGCTCGTCGCCGAAGTTGAAGTCGAGCGCAAAAGCGGACGCATCTGGGCGAAAAAATTCTGGTGCGCGCACGACTGTGGCCAGATCATCAACCCCGGCACCATCCTCACCGTGATCGAAGGCAACATCATACAGGCGTTGTCGCGCACGCTGCTTGAGGAAGTGAAATTCGATCAAAATCAAGTGCTCAGCGTGGATTGGGTGACCTATCCCATACTCGAACTATCAGACGCGCCGGAGAGCATCGAAATCGCGCTGATCGACCGCCCCGAGATATCGCCGCAAGGCGCGGGCGAACCCTCGCATCGCACCGTGCCGGCGGCGATTGCGAATGCGATTTTTGACGCGACCGGTATTCGTATGCGCAAGGTGCCGATTACAGCTCTGCGAATGCGGGACGCGCTGGCAAAAGCTTAAGGATGAAGGTGGATTAGGCGTTGAGTTTGGCGACTTCTCGACGCCAGCGTTCTTAGTACCGTGTCCAATATCCCATCAAGGTGTTTGCCGAGATCATCGGCCAGAAACCGGAGAACAAAGTAGCCATGCGCCTGTAATAGCGCGTCCTTCCGGCGGTCACGCCGATAGGCGGCAGCATCGCCGAGGTGCTGCATTCCATCGATCTCGATCACGATCTTTGTTGCCTCGCACAGCAAATCGACCTCCATCCGACCACGATCATCGAACCCTTCGCCGACGAAGCGCCCCGTGGCGACGATCACGCGGCCCTCGCTGCCCGGGATACTCTTAAGACGCTCCAGTGCCGCCGCGAACGGCTTGCGCCCCATGCCTCCTTGCAACGCGATCACATGGGCAACGTGTTGCCGCATTGCCAGTGCCAGCATCTCTACATGTTCCGTGCGCTCGGTCAGAACCACTGGAGACCGGCCAGCCTTTACTGCCTGCACGATTTCGGCCACGATCAGACGATTGCGTGACGTCGAATGCACCACGGCAGCGCACAGGCGCTGAAATTCGACACGTTTGTCTTCGTCCGCTGCGCCTGCCGGGATAAAGCCCGTGGGCCGCACCAGCACCTCGTGCGTGAAGGGCCGCTCTGCCGCCTGCGCTCGCGCGTCCACGCGATAGCGCACCGGGCCGCACTGCATGAAGATGATCGGATGATGCCCATCCTTTCGCGCCACCGTTGCGGAGAGACCGGTGACGAACACCGCCTTCGCGCGCCTCGCCACGAGTTCGAAACTGCGCGCCGAGAGATGATGGCACTCGTCCACAACGAGATGTCCATAGCCCGCCACCAGATCGTTCACTACGTCCTTGCGAACCAGGCTCTGGATCAACGCCACATCCACACGTCCCGTGAGTTTCTTGCGCCCGCCACCCCAGCGCCCAATGGCCTTTATGCCGATGCCGAGAAACTGGGACAACCGCTCCACCCATTGCTCCATCAACTGCTGACGATGCACCAGCACCAGCGTGTTCACGCCGCGTTGCGCGATCAACCACGCAGCGATCACTGTTTTGCCAAACGCCGTGGTCGCCGCGAGCACACCAAAGTCGTGCGCCAGCATCGCCTCGCCGGCCTTCTGCTGGTCCGCTCTTAACGCACCGGTGAATTGCATCTCCAATTTTTGTCCGGCGAAACGCTCATCGCGGATATTTGTTTTGATCTTCAGCGCACGAAGTAGATTCTGCGTATCATCGAGACAGCCTCGCGGCAGCGCAATGTGTTCCGTGTGCTCCTCCGCACACGCGATGATTCGAGGCTTGTCGAAGGTAGGCAAACGCATCGCCTGCGCCTTGTAGAACTCCGGATTCTGGAACGCCGCCAAGCGCACCAGCGCATTGTGCAGCGAGGGCGGCAGCGCCGCCTTCGGCACATAGAGTTGATCAGACAACACCAGCGCCAGCGCCTTTGGCATTACACCCGTTGGCGCTAATTCACGCCGGCGCGATGGCGTGAGCTTCCACGGTTGCGCATCGTCTTCATCCTCAGGTAAAGCCATGCGCACCCCCACTACCCGGTTACGCCCCTCGGCCTCGCGCACGATAGTCTCGATGTGCTGCTTCGGCATGCGCTGAACACCGGCGAGAAATGCCCATTGATCCTGATACGGCGCGAGTTTTGCATCGACGAACACGCTATTGTCGTTCTCTCGCGCCGCCTTTTGCAACGGTAGAGCGATGAGATTGCCGAAGCCGCCTCGCGGCAGCGTGTCCTGATTCGGAAAAAAGCGATCATACGACTTCAGTCCCACCTCGGGTCTGCGCTCCATCGTCTCCGTAAGCACATGCGAACCCAGCTTTCGCGCCAGAGACGCCGCTATTGCCTCTGCGAAAAATATCCAAACATGTCCGCCATTACCGGATCGCGATCTCTCCAGTACTGCCGGTATCTGAAATCGCTCGCAGGACTCCAGATATGCCAGCGCGTCGGCATTCCAGTCACCTTTATCAAAGTCCACCGCCAGCAAGAAACAGCGTTCATCGAGCAGCATTGGATACACACCCGCCACGAAGTCTCGTCCGCGATCGTCTACGCCAGACAAATGACAACGCACCACGTCATCGGTCACAGGTAGCCAGCGTTGATGGGGGCAATCCCCGCATCTGATACGCGGCTTCTCGCACACCCCGCGCACCCATTCGTTGCCGCATACCGGGGAGTATCCCGCCCTCCCCGATTTCGCGCTCTCGAAGCGCCGCGGATACACTTCCTCACGTCCCCGAAACAGCGACCGGAACAATGCGATCTTCTCGGATGCTGGAGAGGTTTGGGTGACGGGCATGGGGATCCCGAGTCAGTACCAATCAACCGTTCGCAAACCAGCCACCCGCGAAAACTCACCTGCATTGCGGGTAACCAGCGTGGCGCCCTGCGCGAGGGCTATTCCCGCGATGAGAAAATCCATCGGCCCCAGCGGCGTGCCGGCCTTTTCCAGCGTTGCACGCAGGCTTGCACTCTGGCGCGCGGCGGCGCGATCAAACGGCAGAATTTTAGTGACTGCCAGCAGCGTATCCAGTTGCTGACGCCGTTTTTTCGGTTGTTGTGATTTCGCAATTCCTGTTTCAAGCTCATACAGCACGACGACAGGTATCCCGATTTCAGAGGGTGCGCGGGCGCTCATCCGCGCCATCACACGACCTTCACCCTTGAAGTAATAGATCAGCGTATTGGAGTCGAGAGCAAACATTCGTGCTCCAGAGTAATTTCAGAAGGTCTCGCGTGGCAAATCCTTGCCTCGGGTCTTGCGAATAGCGTCAAGCGAGGGAAAATCCTTCCATGCCCCTGACAGCGCCAGCACCTCGGGCGGCCATTCGCTGGCGGTTTGTTCGCGCACCAGGGCAGAAACCCATTTTGAAAGTGATACACCCGATGCCTTTGCCGATCGCTTGATGTGCAAATGCGTAGCTTCGTCTACGTACAGATTGAGTTGAGGCATGGCAGATCTCCTGATATTTCATTCCAAGTATATCACACGTATAGTACTGCAAGGATGAAGGCGGAAGGATGAAGGAAGAAAACAATCAA
>CAMDDY010000264.1 GCA_945893125.1 Bordetella parapertussis | reverse complement strand
TCTGCACCATCCGCTCCTATCTCGATACCATGCACAAACAGGGTCATAATATGTTCGAGGTGCTGCGCCAGACTTTCATAGGGCGTCCACCTTCGCCTGATTCAGGCTGAATAGAGACCATAATTGTTCCTTTCAAAAACGCGCACGCCCTGCGACGTAAAGTGCTGTGTAATTTCCAGTATAGCAGAGGCGATTTTGTCGCCGCCTGCTTGGCCGTTTACCGCGCTGTTCAGGATGTGAAACGACCCTGCCCGCTCGCTAGCCGGCGTGAACATTCAGGTATCCTTCAGCCGATGTGGATCATCATCACTTTCAGCATCGCACTGCACGCCTGCTACATTGGCAGCAAGCTCGTGGTGTCGCTGTATGCGCTGCAACTGGGCGCCAGCGAACTCACCATCGGAATGCTGGCTGCGCTGTACGCCCTGCTGCCGCTGATGCTGGGCATCTACGCCGGGCGGCTGGCCGACAGCAAGGGCACCCGCTGGCCCATGTTGGGCGGGGCCGTACTGGTATGCGCCGGCATGCTGGTGAGTTTTTTTTCGCGCGGCATGGGCGCATTGCTGATCACGGCCATGCTGACCGGCGCAGGCTTTGTGTTCTTTAACGTGGCCATACAGACCCTCACCGGCGGCCAGAGCAGTCACGATCAGCGTGCGCGCAATTTCAGCAACCTGTCCATCGGTTATTCCGTTTCGACCTTTATCGGCCCGGTCTCCGTGGGTCTTGTCATCGATCATTTCGGCCACGCGCACGCGTTTCTGATGCTGGCGCTGTTTGCCGCGCTGCCTATCTTCGGCCTGCTGGCCAGCAATCGATTTAATTACGTCGGCAGGCAAAACAGCGGCGAACAAGATCGCGGCACACTCGGCCTGCTGCGCCTGCCCGCCGTGCGCAGCATCGTCATCGTCAGCGGCCTCATGGTGGCGGCTTGGGATTTGTTCGCGTTTTACCTGCCGGTGTATGCGCACGCGCTGCATTTTTCGGCCACCACCATCGGGCTGTTGCTGGGCGCATTCGCGGTCGCTGCGTTTATCACGCGCTTTGCCATGCCGCTGTTGCTTAAACAGTGGCGCGCCGAGCGCGTGATGTTCGCCTGCGTGGTTTTTGCCGCCGTAGCGTTCGCCGTGTATCCGTTATCGACGAATTTGCATTTCATGCTGGCGCTGACCTTTTGTCTCGGCCTGGGCCTCGGCTGCGGACAACCGTTATCGATGATGATTGCGTTTAATCGTTCGCCCGAGGGCCGCAACGGTGAAGTCACCGGACTGCGGCTCACCGCCAATAATGTCGCGCGCGTGGTCATACCCGTGTTTTGCGGCGCACTCGGCGCGGCAGTGGGCGCCGCGCCGGTATTCTGGCTCAACGCGGTGAATCTTGCGGCCATCAGTGTGCTGGTGTGGCGCCAGTAGTCGGCACGTTCTTTTCGATAAGGCACGGCATCAGGAAAACAGTAGACGCACATGATCTGCAATGGCGCTTCAAGGCGCCGGGCGATTTCGCGCAGGCGTACGTAATCGCGCACGAAGTCGGCCACCACGTGCAGAATCTGCTCGGCATTTCCGCCAAGGTACACGCGGCGCGCCAGCGTGTGTCCGAAGCCGAATACAACAAACTCTCGGTACGGCTGGAACTGCAAGCCGATTGCCTGGCGGGCATCTGGGCGCACCACGCCAACCGCACGCGGCAAATACTCGAACGCGGCGACGTCGAAGAAGCCATGAATGCCGCCACCGCCATCGGCGACGACCGGCTGCAAATGCAGGGGCGCGGCTATGTGACGCCGGAGTCATTCAGCCACGGCACCTCGGCGCAGCGCGTACGCTGGTTCCGCAAGGGGCTGGACAGCGGCCAGATCAATCAGTGCAACACGTTTCAGGCGCGCGAACTGTAGCGCTACTTTTGTTGCAGTATCCAGTCAACGAGCCGCGCGAGGTCCGCGTCGGAGACGGTGGCGTTCGGCGGCATCGGTATCGCGCCCCACGCGCCCGCGCCGCCCGCTTTGATCTTCTTCGCGAGCGTGCCGGCTGCAGTGCTGTCGCCAGTATATTTGGCAGCCACTTCCTTGAATGACGGCCCTACCACGCGCTTGTCGATTTGATGGCACGCCGTGCAGGCGTTGGCGGTAAGCAAGCGCGCTACCGCATCCCCGGATGCCGCCGGTGTCGAGGCATCCGCCGCGGGCGGCGCGCTGTCACGATTGTAGTACGTCGCAAGGTATTCCAGTATGGGTGCGATCTCCGCCGGTGCAATAGGCGCGCCGCGCTCGATCATGTTCTTGATATTGAATTCCCATTCGCCGCGCGACAGCCGGGTGCGCGTGATGTGCTGGGCGTCGTGGCACAGCACGCAACGCGCGGTGGTGATTTCAACGCCCTTGCCCGGCATCAGGGTGCGCGAAGGCTCGGCGTCCTGCGCGGACGCGAGCGTAATGCCCGCCGCCAGCAGGGCGCAACCGGCCGCCACCCATGCCGCGCGTCTCACGCTTCGACCATGAATCCCACGCGATGCACGCCGTTCCAGAAATACCCCAGCGGATTCCATGTGGCGACGACCGGTTGCGTATTGCCGCGATCATCGGTGGCGCGCGCCAGCACCGTCATGTAGCCGCTGCGTTTGGGCCAGATCTCGGCACTGAACACGCGCCAGGCATATTTGTCGCCGCCGCTGTTGATCGGCGCGCGCTGCCACGTCACGCCCTCGTCGAATGACACCTCCACGCGATCAATCGCCCCCTCACCCACCCAGGCGCGGCCCTCGATCAGCACGCGCGTGCCGGCCTTGAACACCGCGTTCGTCGCGGGATGGGTCATCATCGATTTCACCGGCCATGCCTCGGTCACCATCGCGTCCGGTGGCATTTTTTCACCGGGCTTCACGGCATTGCGCGGGATGCGGTAACTGGAATCCATATACGTGCCCTTGAACGGCGCTTCGAGCACGCTCAACGTGTGCAGCCATTTGGTCGACGCCGAGCCGGCCCAGCCCGGAACGAGCAGCCGCAGCGGATAGCCATGAACTTTGGGCAACGGCCCGTCATTCATGCCGAACACGATCAGCGTATGTTCTTCCATCGCCTTGGTCATGGGCACCGAACGAATCACCGGCGTCACGGTGGCGATCACGCCAAAGTCGCCGCCCTGCCCGGCCACATGCGCGGCATTTGATTTGACGCCCGCCGCGCGCAACACGTCGCGCAGCCGCACGCCGTTCCACACCGGGCAGCCCAAGCCGCCCGTGGCAGGCCACGGCGTGCCGCTGGGCGTCGGGATAAATCCCGTGCGCCCCGAGCCTGCGCACTCCAGCATGGCCTGCGTGCGCACTTGGGGAAATTGCTTTTTCAGTTCGTCAATGGAATAACTCGCTTCGCGATCCACCAAGCCCTTGATGGTCAGCCGGTGCGCCGCCGCGTCGATGTCCGGCGTCAGCAGGTTGTTGCGCACAAACATGCGCTCGTTCGGCGTGACGGCAAAGTGGTGATGTTCCGCGGTAACGCTCGCCGTCAGCGGCCGTTCGGAATGCTGGCGCATGACGGCGGCTTTTTCCGCCATCACCGCGCTGTTTGACACCACGCCCGCAGGTTCCGCAGGCGTTGCCGCCACGCCCTGCGCGAGCGCTACGCCCGGTATCAGCCCGGCGCTCATGGCGCCTGCACGAGTCAAAAATACACGCCGGGCGGAATCACTTAAGTATATGTTTTTATTCATTTTTTAGCCCTACTTGATCAGGCCGCTTTCGCCGGCCCGCGCGACCCCACCGCCGGATAGGGATGCAGCATGTTCAGCGCAATACTTTGATTCGCGGTCTGCACGATACGCACATGTTCGCGCTTTAACTCACGCGCCTGCCGTAGACCGCACGAGTGCGCGATCATGTCGATTTCCTTGTTCATGTTTTTGCAGTAGTTGGCGACACGCAGATATTTTTCTTCGACCACCAGCCCGCGCTGCAGGCGCTTGTTGTGCGTGGTGACGCCCGTGGGGCACGTGTTCTGATGGCAACGCAGCGCCTGGATGCAGCCCAGCGCGAACATGAAACCGCGCGCGGTGTTGATGAAATCCGCGCCCACGCACAACGCCCATGAGGCCCGCGCCGAGGTCACCAGCTTGCCCGATGCGATGACTCTGATGCGCGATTTCAGGTCAGACTGTATCAACGAATCCACCACGCGCGGCAGCGCCTCCGCAATCGGCAACGCCATGTGATCAAACAGCGTTTGCGGCGCCGCGCCGCTGCCGCCCTCGGCGCCGTCGATGGCGAGAAAATCCGGCGCAAATTCGCGCCCGCGGCGCAAAATCGCATCACACAGATCATTGGTGAACTCCCAGCCGCCGATGGCGGTTTTGACACCCACCGGGCGGCCGGTGAGTTCACGCATGTAGGCAATCTTGTCGAGCAAGTCGTTGACGTTGGCGATGTCGCGATGACGATTCGGACTGATTGAATCTTCGCCCACCGGGATGCCGCGGATGCGCGAGATTTCTTCGGTCACCTTCGCGCCCGGCAGCACGCCGCCCTTGCCCGGCTTGGCGCCTTGTGAGAGCTTGATCTCAAACGCCTTGACGGATTTGGCGAGTTCCTTGACTTTCTCCGGCGAAAAATTGCCGTCGTGATCGCGCATGCCGTACTTGGCCGTGCCCATTTGCATGATCACATCGCAGCCGCCCGAAAGATGGTGCGGCGCAAGCCCGCCTTCCCCGGTATCCATCCAGCAACCCGCTTCAGCAGCGCCCATCGATAGCGCGCGCACCGCCGGCTCGGAAATCGCGCCGAAGCTCATGCCGCTGACGTTGACAATGGAGCGCGCCTCGAACGGGTGCGTGCAGTAACCCTCGCCGATCAGCAGCGAGGGCGTGGGCAACCGGTCTTCCTCCAGCACCGGATACGGATGATTCACGAACAGGATATTGCCCGGCTCCCGCAGATCGTTTGTCGAACCGAAGCCGATAATGCCGCCTTCGTTCTTGGCTTCTTTGTAGACCCAGCCGCGCGTGGCGCGGTTGAACGGCATCTCGTCGCGGTCGCCGGCGAAAAAATACTGGCGGAAATATTCACCGAGATCTTCAAAGAAAAACCGCAGCCGCCCGATCACCGGATAGTTGCGCAGCACCGTATGCTTTTTCTGCGTCACATCCTGAATAATCGCGATCACCAGCCATGCAATCAGCGCGAACGCCAGGAAAGTGCCGATTCCGTATGAAACCACCCCCATCATGCCTTCCATATCCGCCCCCGTTCCCCTGATAGAATTACCTGCGTGCTGGTATATTGTGCGCGCATTTAACGGCGCTGATCACTAAGATCGTTTGAAGCAGCCACCGCAATAGTGAGCACACCATGGACATCGTAACTGAAATCAACCGCAATGTGGCCGCTGCCCTGACCGAAGACGTGGGCGCGGGGGACTGGACCGCGCAACTGACACCGGCGGGCGCCGCCGCACGCGCCACCGTAATATGCCGCACCGCCGCAACCATTGCCGGGCGACCGTGGTTTGACGCCGTGTTCCGCGAACTGGATGCCGCAACAGTCATTGAATGGCAGGTTACTGAAGGACAAGCCGTCGCGCCGAATACCACGCTATGCACGCTGTCCGGCGCCGCGCGCGCGCTGCTCACCGGCGAGCGCACCGCGCTGAATTTTCTACAAACGCTGTCGGCAGTGGCCACCGCGACACGCCAGTACGTCGATGCGGTCAGCGGCACCCGCGCGGCGATACTGGACACCCGCAAAACATTGCCCGGCCTGCGCGTCGCGCAAAAATACGCGGTTAAAACCGGCGGCGGCATAAATCACCGCATCGGGCTCTATGACGGCATCCTGATCAAGGAAAACCACATCGCCGCCACCGGCGGCGTCACTGCCGCGCTCGCCGCCGCGCGCAAACTCGCGCCGGCCGGCGTGTGGATACAAATCGAAGTGGAAACGCTGGATCAGTTGCGCGAGGTGCTCGCGGCGGGCGCAGAAATGATCCTGCTCGACAACATGAGCACGGAGCAGATGCGTGAAGCCGTGAATATCACCGCAGGACGCGCCAAGCTCGAAGCCTCGGGCGGCATCACGCTGGTCAATGTGCGCGCCATCGCGGAAACCGGCGTCGACCGTATTTCCATTGGTGCGCTGACCAAGGATATCAAGGCTGTGGATTTGTCGATGCGGTTTGGAGCGAGCTAATTTGTCGAACATCCCGGTTCATGCGCATCACCTGTACCCGGCGCTTAAGATTACTATCACCCTAGCATTTAGCCGATTCCGCATTGCACAGTAATTCCTGACTTAGTGTTTCAAACTCATCCCTTCCTCGATCGATACGGGGAAAGGTGCGCTCGATCTTCTGGCCGCTTCTTTGGTGTGCAGTGTATTCATGGTTATGTATCGTGTACGTGCCACGGGTGATAACCCCAAACTGGAACATCGTGCTTATGCCTGGAACCGGACCATTATCTATAGTTGTACTAACCATGTGAGCAAGCAGCGATGCTTGTCCGTCTTGGTTATCCATTGAGGTTTTGAGAAAGCCGGAATCTGTACTCAAAGCTCGAATTGCATCCATGTAGGCTGACACCGCATTTCCCTTGCCTATTGAGACCATCTCCAGCGGAGCGGCTACGACAGGGACAAAGTTTGGACTTGAGAAGATATGGATGTCTGTCGAAGGCCAAGGCGTATCCCCCCTATTTTTGGTCGGGTGAGCGGAAGCAAGAATGATAGAAGAACGCAGCTCTTGTTCATCTTCGGGCGCGTTACGAAAAATGCGCTGGATCACTCGCGAAAGCCACGTGTGAGCGGCTATGTTCATATTCAACGCGGCACCAGGGGGACTGTTAGAAAAGTCACGCTTTAGAGTTTCTAAGATGTCGAACCCGATACGGACGGAGCCGGAAAATCCCCCAAAGACAGACCGGCCCAGGGGGTAGATCTTCTGAAGGCAATCTATGTGTCGTTCTGTGCCGTCCTTGTTTGTGAACGTTACGCAAACGTCGGAAACGAGAATGGCTGAACCGAATAAAGCGGCGGAACCGATAATCCAGGTCATGGCGAGGGCAACCTGACGTTCGCAGCCACCGGCGCGCGCCCACAGGTAACCATAACGATTAGTCGTCTCCCCAATCGGTCATCCTGGCTATCAAGTGAAAGAGGAGTGCGCCCAACAAAATTTCCACACCGCTTACCGAAAATGGGCTTGGGCCAATAAATACTGATTCCCATGCAAATTTTGCCAAAGACAAGAGTGCCCACGATATAACGCATAAGAAAAAGCACCCAAAAGCGCTAATACCAAGAACCTTAATTTCTTTCATTGGCGGATTCAAGTCTGAAGTGCAACCGCGTTATGATGCGAGTGTAGCTTCTTCCAGAAGACTTCGTGGGGTGTTTTGAAGCCGAGGCA
>CAMDDY010000263.1 GCA_945893125.1 Bordetella parapertussis | reverse complement strand
TCGGCGCAGGCGCACGTCCCGAGTTCGCGCACGTCCCGGCGCCCGGCGCCGTTAGCTTCTGGTCACCGACGTGATCGCCGTGCATATGGGAGAGCAGCACCATATGAATCGTGCCCAGCCGCGGATCATCGCCGCCGGTGACGTTGTGCGCAGGGTCATAAAGAAAGCGCACGCCCGTCGGATCCTCGAAAATGATCGCGCGATCATTCGCGCACAACTCGCCGGGGTGAGAACCGACCGGCGTTATTTTCACGTTCTGCGCCAGCGCCGACAGTGCGGCGAGCGCAAAGGTTAGCGCGATTGCTGCAAGAGTGGTCTTCATATCGTTCCTCCGGGTATGTCGGTAGTTGGTCTTTGGTATTTGGATAGGAGATCGAGCCGGGATACTGTGCCGACGCGTCGATCAGCGGAAAAACTCGATTTTCGCCTCGCGGAACCAGAGGAAATTCGCCGGCGCCACCGATATCGGCCCGTTGATGGCAAACACGGCAATTTCAAATTTGTCGCCGGGCGACACAATATTGTCGCCCAGCACCAGGCGGTTGGGCATGTTAAAGCCCTGGATCGTGGCCGGGCTCGGCCGGCCGGAGGCGCGCGGCATCGCGCCGTTGACCCAGATTTCGGCGTAGTCGTCGACAGTGATATGTAATACCGTCTTCGCACCGGCGGTGTCGAAGCCCGCGGCGCGCGAAGGGATCGTCAACGTGGCGCGGAACCAATGGAACGACACCAGGCCGCCGCCGCGCTTGCCGCCGAGATCGGTGGGCCGCACCACCTCCCAGCCGGAATCGTCAAAGCCGACCAACTCGGCATGCGGTTCGACGTCGTAGGTGGTTTTGAATTCCGCACGCGCGTCGCTCAACGCGGGACACTCGACGAGCTTTGCTTCCTTCGCGCGCCACACCGCGCCGAACGCGGCCGATCCGGCATCGGTCATCAAATCGACGACATGCACCGGCGGCAGCAAGGGCGCGATCGGCGGCTGCGGCTGTAGTAATGGCGGGATCGCCGGCGGCATCGAATGCGTGGGGCGGATGTATTTGCTCTGGGGCATCTGTATATCCTTTTCGTGGGGTCACTCGCGCTTTAAGGTGCCAGTCTCAATTTCCCTAAACGTCCATTGTCGTCCATTGTCGTCCATTGTCGTCCATTGTTCGCCGCCCGCAGCTCGCGAGGGCATCATTGCGCCGGCTTCTGAATCGCTCCAACTTCGGCGAAGAAATCCTTGTAATCCTGCACGCGCTGGACGATGTCGGCGAGCGCGCGGGCATAGATATCGGTGCCGCTGCCGGGCGAGGTTGGCGACACCAGTTCGATCGGACGCATGGGGTACGGCTGCGCACCTGCCATGGCGCATAAGCCCGCGGCGAGCGCGCCGCTCAGCAGCAATGCCAGTACACTGGGGAACTTCGCACCGGGGGACTTCGCCATGTTGATCTCCTCCGTTAAGTTTCGATCTTACTTTGCCTATCGTTCCCGCGCCGGGACAGCAGGTTCAATGGGTGCCATGGAAAGTATCTCCGCCATTGGCGGCTTCGGTCAACAACAGATTGCGAACCGTGCGGTAAGCTTCAGCCATGACAACCAAAATCACGCCATCCGGCGAAGAAAAATCCCATCCCCTCCTCGCGCTGACGGTGCGCGACTTTCGCCTCTACTGGCTGGCCTTGATCACGCAGGTCATCGGTCAGCAAATGTTCGCGTTCACGTTGGGCTGGCTGGCTTTCGAGATCACCGGATCGCAGGCGCAGTTGGGCTTTATACATTTGTGCGGATTCATACCGCAATTCGCCCTGACGCTGCTGGGCGGCGTGCTGGCAGACCGCATCGATGCGCGCAAGCTGATCGGTATCGCGCAGATTAACGCCGCGATTGCCATGATCCTCGTCGGCGTGACGGCGCTGCTCGGCGTGGCGCAGTTGTGGCACCTCGCACTCGGCGCGTTCCTATGGGGACTGTCGGCCGCCATCGACGAACCCGCGCGCGCGTCGTTTTTTCCGCGCCTGTTGCCCAAACCCATGCTGCGCTCGGCGGTGCCGCTGATCTCCATGGCCTTCGGCGGCAGCCGCGTGATCGCGCCTTCGTTCGCCGGGTTTCTTATTGCCGCAGCGGGCGCGCCGGTCACTTTTCTGCTCAGCGCGGCGGCGGTCAGCACCATGATCGCGGTGCTGTTGCTGCTGCGCCCCGCGTGCGGCGAAGCACGCACGCACGGCAGCCTGCTCGACAGCTTCACCGACAACCTGCGTTACATCCGCGCCAACGAAGCCTTCGCCCGCGTCATCGGCGTGGCACTGCTGCACGCCACGCTGGCGATGGGCTTCATCCACGTGCTGCCGGTGTTCGCCAAGCTGTTGCAGGTGGATTCGCGCGGCTTGGGCATACTCGCCTCTGCCGCCGGCATCGGCGCGCTGGCAGGCTTCATGTCTTACAGTTGGGCGCAAGCACGCGTCTCGTGGCGCAACCTGATCGTGGGCGCATTGACGTTCTATAACCTCTCGCTGATCGGCCTGGCCTTCAGCGAGTGGTACTGGTTTTCGTTTGCCATGGTGCTGATCTCCGGCGTGTGCCACGGCTATTTTCTGACCTGCGCGCAGGTGATGCTGCAAACCCTGGTCGAGGACCACTACCGCGGGCGCGTGATGAGCGTGTTCGCGCTGGTGTGGAGCCTGATGTACCTGAGCGGATTTTTACTCAACGCCGCCGGGGAGTGGGCGGGGCCGCGCGTGGCGCTGGCGGGCGGGGCGACGATTATGCTGGCTTATGTTTGGCTGTCGCTGGTGCGGGTTAGTGCTTTGAAGAAAATTGTGTTGGCGCCCAAATCGGGCTGAAGCACCTCGGCAGCCGTTCAGCTTCGGATAGCTGCGAAGCCAACGCACGCGGGAAACCCCGTGCGTGTTCACGACGCGCTCAACTAAAATGAGTGTCAGGTCGGGTGGACCATAAAGCTAATGCTTCTATATTGAACTCGCTAATGCTTCTGCTATCCTCTATCTGTCAAGTGGTCGTCCTACCACCGATCCCCGAACAACGGGCGCAAGCTCTCAAGCGCCTCTGGAAGATTCCCTTCGCAGGTCATTCCAAGGTATGTCGCCGCTCTCGTAGTGCCGACGTAAAGATATTTGTCAAACAGCTCGGAATGCTGCACGGCTATCGTTTCGAAAACACCAAGAACCTCTGTGGCCCTCGATTCAAGATACTGGGACTGATTGCAAGCAGCGCTCAATAGACCTCCCGATTGTTTCTTCATTAGTTAGCAAGCGTAGCCCGGCAAGAAGCGAAGCCTATTCCGGGGCAACGATCAGTACGAATAATCGCTACGAGTTAAAATGACAAGCGTCACTTTTGCGACGTACCACACTTTTCTTTTTAACCATTCAACGCCGCCACCACCCGCGGATCGCGCGCCACGATACGCAGCAACACCGACGCCGGCCCCGAAGGCCGTTTGCGGCCCTGCTCCCATTCCTGCAGGGTACGCAGCGAAACGCCGATTAGTTTGGCGAATTGTGCCTGCGACAAGCCCGTACCCGCGCGCGCGATCTGTGCCGATGCGCCGGCGGGAATGATTTCTTCTTTTTCCACGGTGCAGTCCGCCAACACGATGCGCCGCCGCCAGCCGCTGTCGGCGCGTCGCGTGAACTCGGTCTTGCGCGCCCACTTGCCCGCCTTCGCGCCCGCAATGGACGCGAGCAGTTCCGCATTCAGATCGCGCGCTGCCGGGGGCTTGGGTAATTTAAGCATCTTAAAACCGCAAGGTCAGGGTCGCATTTTCTACGCAGCAACCGGCGTAATCTCACGCTCAATGCGCTTGGCGTTAGCACGCTCGGCAAGGCGCAGGTCATACGCCGTCTGTAAATTCAGCCACGAACGCGCGTCGCCGCCAAAATAGCGGGCGAGGCGCATGGCGGTATCTGCGGTTACACCGCGCCGCTCGCGCACGACATCGTTGATGCGCGGCGCTGGCACGCTCAGCGCCTTGGCGAGCGCGTTCGCGCTCATGTTGAGCGGCGTCAGATAATCTTCGCGTAACACTTCGCCGGGATGTACCGGCCGCATGCCGTTTTTAAACATGGCCATTCTCCGTTAGTGATAATCCACTATTTCTACGTTTTCCGGCCCGGATGCCGTCCATCGAAAACACAGCCGGTATTGATCGTTGATGCGCATGCTGTGCTGGCCTGCACGATCACCCCGCAACGGCTCCAGCCTGTTGCCCGGCGGCGCGCGCAGGAATTCCAGCGTTTCTGCGGCATCAAGCTGAGCCAGTTTTCGCATGGCGACACTTGCAACACCTGAAAACCGCCGGCTCTTGCCCGTCTCGAACAACGCTTGCGTTTCCGCGCAACGGAAGCTCTTGATCATGTTTGACAGTATATAACGAGAAACGTTAAACGTCAAAAACCAATTTATTAATTAATAATTTAAAAACAATTACTTACATAACAATTCTCTGAGCAATTACGGCACCATCCCTAGCGCTTTGGCATCCCGCGCCCAGCGCGCCTGGTAACTTCCCTTAAAGCAATTAGTTATGGTTTATCCCATTCAAGACGCCTGACAGGGAATGATCACCATGGCAGGCAATCCACAAGCTTGATATACTTTTGATATCATATCAAATCGAACACAACTCCCCATGCCCGTAAAACCCGCCACCACTCGCCGCAAGAAGCCGCCGACCGCCGGCATTCTTCTGCGCTACCGCGAGAAAGATTCCGCGCTGGGTGTTTCACGCGAGACGGCGACCAGGCTCGCCGAGTCACTGGGCGTTTCCGAAACGCAGGTGATACACGTGGCGCTGGCGCAGTTGGCGCGGCAGACGTTGCCGCGTTACGAAGTGGATAACGGGCCGCTTACCGACGAGCAATACATCGCCATCGCGAAGCAAATCCCGCAGGAGGGCTTTACCAGTACGCGCAAGCGGCTGTATTGATGGCGGCTCGCTTTTTTGCGTTGTCCGATGTGGGTGACATCGTGTGGTGCTGGTTTCCGCACGAGGGGTTTACCAAACCCGGCCCGAAGCCTCGCCCGGCGTTGGTGATTGATGTGGGCGCGTTGCGCGGCGCACCTGCAATTGAGGTGATATACGGGACCAGCCAAAAGCTCGCCGCGCTTTATCCCGGCGAGTTTGCGATTACGCCGGATGATGGCGGCGCATACGCGTTGTCGGGATTGAGTTATCCCACCAAGTTCAACACGCAGCGCTCGGTGTTCCTGCCCTACAACGATGTGTGGTTCACACCTGCGCCGGGCGCGCCTTACGGGCAAACGCCTAAGCTTGGAGTGTTGCATCCGAGTCTGTTGCCGCGTGTGGCTGCTGCGGCACGTAAAAAACGGCACTGAAGTCGGCGCGCTCTACGGCGCCATCCCCAACGCCTTCGCATCCCGCGCCCAGCGCGCCAATTCGCGCTGCAAAAACGCCTGACTCGCCTCGCGCGTGTTGGTAAACGATTCGATGTCGAGTTCGAGCACGCGGCTTTTGAAATCCGCCTGCGCCACCACGGCGGACAAGTCTTTGTGCAACTTCGCTTCGACCGCTGCCGGTATGCGCGCGGGGCCGACGAACATCCACCACTCCACGTGATCAAAGCCCGCCACGCCGGATTCGGCGAGCGTCGGCACGTCCGGCATGGTCTGAAAACGTTTCGCGCTGGTGACGGCGATGGCCTTCAGGCGGCCCGAGCGGATGTGCTGCGCAAACGCAGTGGGCGTGGCCATCAGCATGGCGATCTGTCCGCCGATGAGATCGGTCACGGCGGTGGCGCCGCCTTTGTACGGCACGTGAATCACGTCGATGCCGGTGGCGCGCTTCAGTGCCTCCATCGCGCGATGGCCGTTGGTGCTGGCGCCGGGGCTGCCGTAGGCGTACTTGCCGGGGCTGGCTTTGACCAGCGCAAAAAATTCAGCGGGGGTGCGCGCCGCGAAATCCGCGCGCACGGTCAGCGCCGAGGGCGCGGCGCCGAAGTAGAGGATGGCGCGCAGATCGCGCGCGGTGTCGTATCGCAGATCGTTGCGTACCGCCGGGTTGGTCGCCAGCGTGCTGCCCAAGAGGCCCAGCGTGTAGCCGTCGGGCGTGGCGCGCGCCACGACTTCGGTGGCGATCACCGCGCCGCCGCCGGAGCGGTTTTCGATCAGCACGTTTTGCTTCCACGTCGCGGTCAGGCGCTCGGCCATGATGCGCGCGACGATGTCGGATGCGCCGCCCGCGCCTGCCGAAAGAATAAAACGCACGGGTTTGTTGGGAAAAGCGTCCTGGGCTTGCGCCATCGGCGAGGCGTACACCATCAATACAATAATCGCCCTGCACAGCACAAACAAATGTCTGCCGCTCCCGTGCAAACGGGCACCCCCTTCCCTTGGGGGAAGGTAGGATGGGGGCGTGATTTTCACCTGACACTGTGTTATGGGTTCCCGCCTGCGCGGGAACGACGGGGTTGGTAGGGACACTTTTCGTAGCTCCGGCCACATGGCGGCGATCAATGCCCTTCGAGCTTTTTTTCCAGTTCAGCATCGAACTTGCCGTCGATCAGAATAAACGCAATGTCGCACGGCGCATTCGAGCGGTTACTCCACGCGTGATTGGTGCCGCACTGGATCATCATGTCGCCCGCCTTGAGCAGCACTTCGCTGTCGTCGAGCACGCAGTAGATTTCGCCGCTGAGGATCAGCACGTAATCGATGGTCTCGGTGCGATGCATCAGCGGATGCCGTCCGTTCTTGCCGAAGGTGGAGGCCTGCTCGTTGCCGAGCGCGGCGAAGAGTTTTTTCGATTGCTCCGCATTCATGTTGCGAATCTCGTCGCCTTCGGGCATCACGCGGTTGATGCGGAACACGGTGCCGTTTTTCTCCGGCATCTGGCGACGGGGCCCCAGCGTGGGTTCTTCGTGTCGGGATACCACCGGCGTGGGCGTGGCGTGGGTGCGCCAGATGTCGGTGGAAACATAACCGGGGCGCGCCGGGTTGGTCATCACGAACGGCGCGGGGCCGTCGGATAAAACGATGGCTTTGCCGTTTTCGTCGTGGCCGGTGACTACGCGTCGAACCATTTTCTGCTCCTCATGTTTTCGGTAAAGACTGCATTATCGTCGAAAACCTTCCGCCGTCGTTCCCGCCTGCGCGGGAACGACGGTGTTGGGTTATGATCATTTGCCCAACGCGCCGACTGACCCCGTTTCGTCGAGGAGTGCTTTTATGGAAATAGTACGTACGCTGCTACTGCTCACGCTGGCAACTGCTTTACCCGCCGCCTTCGCTCAACCCGCCGTCAAGTGGCCCACTAAATCCGTGCGCGCCATCGTGCCGTTTGCCCCCGGCGGCGGCACCGACGTGATGGCTCGCATTATCGCGCCCAAACTCGCCGAAGAACTCGGCCAGTCATTCGTGATCGACAATCGCACCGGCG
>CAMDDY010000262.1 GCA_945893125.1 Bordetella parapertussis | reverse complement strand
GATCGCAATCTGATACCGTTCGTCTTGGGTGAGGTGTGTGTAGTTCATTCTTGGCAACTTTAACTTGGTGGTCGAGGGGCTCGGATGCTATCGCACCTCGCCCACCCAACCTATTAATCAGAGTTGCACTTCGAATTTGAACTCGCGTGGGTAAAGAAACCGCGCTGAACGAAAAAGGACAAGTGGTCTCGGGGCGCGGCGACAAGCCGAATCGGCACGACATACTCACCGGCTCGCGTACCGACGGTTCGGCGTTCGGCCCGGGCGACCCCGACATGACCTGCGGCAACTGGACGCGCAGCGGCGCCGAAGGTGCGGTGGTGATGGGCCATCATGATCGCAATGGCCCGACCACTGATCCGTGGGCAACGTCGTGGAATTCGTCGCACCAATCGCGCGGCGGTTGCAGTCAGAAGGCGCTGATCGGCACCGGCGGCGATGGCTTGTTTTATTGCTTCGCGGCGAACTGAGCGAATTTATCGCGGGACAGCGGATCAGGGCAACGCGCCCGCCTTGATCCCCGCCGCCGCGACAAGTTTCGCCCATTTGACGAGCTCGCTGCGGATGTAGTCGCGGCAGGCTTCGGGTGTTGAGCCTTCGATCTCGAAGCCCTGCTGATCGAGCTTGGCCCGCACCTCCGGAATATTCATCGCGCGCAGGGTTTCGCTGTTGAGACGGCGCACGATGACACTTGGCAACCTGGCCGGGCCGAGCAGTGCGTACCACTGGTTGGTGTCGAAGCCGGGAAGACCGCCTTCCGCTACGGTAGGAATATCGGGCACGATAGCCGAGCGCTTCAGTCCGCTCACCGCGAGCGCGCGCAGCTTGCCGGCGCGTGTGTGCGGTAGCGCTGCAGGCAGGCTCGAAAACATGAACTGCGTGTGGCCGCCGAGCAGATCAGACAGCGCCGGTCCCGCACCCTTGTACGGTACGTGGTTAAAGGTGACGCCGGCCATCTGCGACAACAGCACCGCCGACAGATGCGTCGAGCTGCCGAACCCCGCCGACGCGTAGGTGATCTGGCCGGGTTTGGCGCGCGCGGCGGCGATGAGTTCCTTTATCGAACTTACCGCGAACGACGGATGCGCGGTGACGATATTCTGCGAAGAGGCCATATGCGTGATGGCGGTGAAGTCGTTGAGTGCGTCGTACGGCAACTTGCTCATCGCCGGGTTGATACCGTGCGACGCGGCATAGGCGAGAAACAAGGTGTAGCCGTCGGGCGCGGCACGCGCGGCGATTTCGCCCGCGATCGCGCCGCTGGCGCCGCCGCGATTGTCCGCGACCACGGATTGTCCAAGCTGTTCAGAAAGTTTCTGGCCGACCACGCGGCCGATAAAATCCGCGCCGCCGCCCGGCGGCAGCGGGATAATCAAACGGATCGGGCGCGTGGGATAAGTGAGGTACGATTGCGCAAGCAACGGTGGCGCGCAGCAGACCAGCAACAGGCTGCCCAGCAAACACCGGCAGACGCGGGATGCAGCGCCGCAAAACTCAGCGCTTATGCAGGCAAGTGTTACTAAAATAAAGTTGTTTAAAAACATATACTTATATAACATTTCTTTTGCATACTGCTTTTCGCCGGTAAGCTGGCGTGAGACATAGAGCATAACAACGGGACGCATCGCATGGCGAGAATTTATCAGATCGCGCGTATCACAGGTGCAGGTGCAGGTGCAGACGCAGACATCCATTACCACTTGGCCGATTACACCGAGCCGTGGCGCGCCACGCCGCCGGAAACCGTGCTGCTGTATCCGGGGTATTGCAGGAACGTGGAGTTCTGGCACGCATGGGTGCCGTTGCTCGGACGCAACTACCGCGTGCTGCGCATGGACCCGCGCGGCTACGGCCACAGTTCCAAGCCGGCCGTCGGCGTGGAAATGGATGCCGAAGAAGCCGCGCGCGACGCGTTGGGCTTGATGGATCATCTGGGCATAGAGCGCGTGCATTGGATCGGCGAATCCACCGGCGGACGCATCGGCATGCTGGTGGCGTTGCTTGCGCCGCAGCGCATCGCGTCGATCTCGGCATGCAACACCACCGCGAAAACCGGCAAAGACACCGTGGACACCTATGCGCTGGGCGAAGCCGATCAGGGGGCGGCCATCGAGAAATACGGTGTCGGCGAGTGGTGCCGCCGCACGCTCCAGTATCGCGTGGACATCACCAAAATTCCGCCGCAACTCGGTGAATGGTGGGCGCGCGAAATGGATCGTGTGCCGCGCCACGTCGCCGCCAGCGCGTTCCGGCGTTTCACGGTGGTGGATGTAGGGCCGCGCCTGGCCGAGATCACCGTGCCGGTGCTGCTCATCGTCGGCGACAATTGTCCGCCCAGCCGCAAACAACGGCTGGCGGAAATGGCGCGCGAGTTTCCCAACGGCAGACTGGTGCATCTCGCGGGTTACGATTTCGGCATCCACGTGCTGGCGCCTGAACTTTGCGTGCAGGCGGTGCGTGAATTTCTCGCGGCACAGGGGTGATGATGCGACATACTTCATATTTTATTGTGGCGACGCTGATGGGCGTGCCGCTGATGGCCATCGCACAGAGCGCCGCCGATTATCCGATAAAGCCCGTGCGGGTGATCGTGCCCACGGCCACCGGAGCGGCCACCGACTTGCAGGCGCGCCTGCTCGCGCAAAAACTCAGCGCGAGTCTCAAGCGTTCGTTTGTGATTGAAAACCGCACCGGTGCGGGCTATACCGCAGGCTATGAGATCGTCAGCAAAGCGGCGCCCGACGGTTACACGCTGATGGCCAGTTCGGTGGCGATTACGTTTGTGCCGGCGTTGCGCCCCGATCTGTCGCTCGATCCCAGCCGGGATTTTGCGCCCGTTTCATTGGTGGCGAAAGCGCCGTTTTTGCTGTTGTCGCATCCCGCGTTGCCGGCGAAATCGGTGCGCGAGTTGCTCGCGCTGGCGAAAGCGCAGCCGGGGGTGTTAAACATGGGGGTGGCCAACGGCGCCACCACGCACCTGGTGTCGGCGATGTTCGCGTCCATGGCCGGCGTTAAGGTTACACTGATCGCCTACAAGGGCAGCGCGCCGGTGATGATCGACACCATCTCGGGCCAGGTACACCTGTTGTTCGCGAATGTGCTCGCGGCCCTGCCGTATGTGCGCGCCAATCGCTTGCGCGCGCTGGGCGTCAGCACCGTTGAACGTTCGTCGGTGTTGCCCGATCTACCGGCGATCGCGGCATCCGGTGTCCCCGGCTTCGACGTGAGCACATGGCACGGTTGGCTTGCGCCCGCGGGCACATCGCCGGCCATCATCCAAAAGTTAAGCACGGAACTTGCGACCGCGGTGAAAGCGCCGGACGTGGCCGGAAAACTGGCCGAAGATGGTGGCGAGCCCGTCGGCGGCAGCGCGGATCAATTACAGAAGCTGATTGCGCTTGAAGTGCCGCGCTGGCGCAAAGTGGTGAAAGAATCCGGCATGCGCGTGGAGTAGTGCCTGTTGTGTAAAGCGCTGCCGATGCGACGCGCGCGCCTTATTTTTTTTCTTCCGCTTCGGGTTCCTTGTCCTTGTGAATGGACAGGGTGGTGGTGAGTGTGGACGCCGGCTCGCCGCGCGGACTTTTCAGTTTGATGTTCAGGCGCAGTTCGTTGGCTGAATCGGAATTGCGAATGGCTTCCTCATAACTGATGGCGTTTTCGCCATACAAATCGAACAGCGCCCAGTCGAAGGTGCGCATGCCGAGCTCGCGCGATTTGGCCATCAGCGTTTTCAACTCACCGAACTCGCCCTTGAAAATACGCTCGGCGATGGCCGGCGTGTTGAGCAGAATTTCAATCGCGGCCTTGCGGCCCTTGCCGTCTTCGGTGCGCACCAGCCGCTGGGCGACGATGGCGCGCAGGTTGGCCGACAGATCCATCAGCAATTGGTTGCGCCGTTCCTCGGGAAAGAAATTGATCACGCGCTCGATGGTTTGATTGGCGCTGTTGGCGTGCAGCGTGCCTAAGCACAGGTGGCCGGTTTCCGCGAACGCGATGGCGTGCTCCATGGTTTCGGCGTCGCGAATTTCGCCGATCAGAATCACGTCCGGCGCCTGGCGCAGCGTGTTTTTCAGCGCGTGATGCCAGGTATGCGTGTCGATGCCGACTTCGCGATGCGTGATCAGCGATTTTTTCGACACATGCACGTATTCGACCGGATCTTCCACCGTGATGATATGCCCGGCGGAGGTGCTGTTGCGTTGATCGATCATCGCCGCCAACGTGGTGGATTTACCCGAACCCGTGCCGCCGACCACCAGTACCAGGCCGCGCTTGTTCATGATCACTTCTTTGAGTACCGGCGGCAGGCCGAGTTTTTCAAAATTGGGAATTTCCGCCGAAATGGTGCGGATCACCATGCCGACGTTGCGTTGCTGCACGAACACATTCACGCGAAAGCGCGACAGGCCGGCAATGGAGATGGCGAAATTGCATTCCATTTCCTTGGCGAATTCAGCGCGTTGCTCGCCGTTCATCAGTGAGTGCGCCAGTACTTTGGTGACGTCACCCGTGAGTTTTTGCGTGGCCAGCGGCTGCATGGTGCCGTGCGCTTTCATGCTGGGCGGGAAATCGCTGGCGATAAAAAGATCGGAACCATTCTGCTGGCTCATCGCGGCCAGCAACTTGTGCATATAGGCGCGCGCCTGCTCTTCGTTCAGGTCGGACATGAGGTTTTTCTCAAGGATAGGTGGAGTAGGTGGACTGGATTTATTGTTTTAGCAACGACCAACGCTTCTTTGCCGGTGAATATTTATGGCGACCGGAATCGCTATTGTAATCAGACCAGCCGATTTGATCGAACCTTTGTAGAATTGTCACTTATACTGCCGCACCCGTTTGCCATTTCCATTTCCATTTCCGTTGCACCATTGCAGCAACCCGCATCCACATTGCATTCATTCAGAATTTCAGGAGACCGCCGATGAAAATTACCCGCATCGAACCCATACTGATCCGCACCCCGCTGGTGCTGGACGATGCCGTGCCGCACGCGAGCGGCGCGCCGAAGAATGATGTTCATACCCTGCTGGTCAAGGTGGCAACGGACGAGGGCATCACCGGCTGGGGCGAGGCATTCTCCAACGCCGGCTGGCTGGCCACGCGCACCGCAGTGGAGCAGATTGTCGGGCCGCGCGTGATCGGCAAAGACCCGTCGCAGATTGCGCAAATCCAGGCCGATCTGCATCGCGGGCTGTATAACACCGGGCGCAGCGGCGCGGTGGTGTTCGCCATATCCGGATTGGACATTGCGCTGTGGGATATCGCTGCCAAGCGCGCGGGCGTGCCGCTGTACCAGTTGCTCGGTGGCAGTGCGCGCACCACGTTGCCGGCGTACGCAAGCCTGTTGCGCTATGGCGATGCCGCAGTGGTGGCGCGTAAAACCACCGAGGCGATCAATCGCGGCTACCGGCTGATCAAACTGCACGAAAACAAAACCGACATCGTGCAGGCCGCCAAGAAGGCGTGTGGCGACAAGGTGAAACTGATGGTGGATTGTTCGTGCCCGTGGACGGTGGACGAAGCCATCGCCATCTCACGCGAATGGGCGGATATGAAACTCACGTGGATCGAAGAGCCGATCTATCCGCCGGATGACTACGCCGGCCTCGCGCGGCTGCGCGCAGTGAGTTCCGCGCCGATAGCCGCCGGTGAAAACATTTCGAATTTCTTTGAATTCAAGCGCCTGTTTGAAGCCGGCGCGGTCGGCATTGCGCAGCCCAGCATCACCAAGATCGGCGGCGTCACCGAAATGCGCAAAATTTTTGCGCTGGGCGAAGCCAACGGCGTGGTGGTGGTGCCGCATTCGCCGTATTTCGGCCCGGGCCTGCTGGCGTCCATCCATGTGTGCGCGGCTGCCGCGCGCGAGATACCGATCGAGCGCTATTACTGTGATTTTGCCGAGTCAGCGTTCGGCGAGCAGATTATTCCTAAGAACGGCGACTTTGCCGTGCCGCAGGAGTCCGGTCTGGGCAAAGACCCGGACGAGGCCGTTATCGCGCGCCAGCGGGTGGCATAGCGGTAGATCGCGTCTCAGTTCTTCGGCTCTCCCGCTACCAAATAAGCCCACAGCGCCTGTATCTCATCGGGCTTTAACACGTCGCCCCATGGCGGCATGGTTCTGACGCCGTGGGTGACGGAATCCACAAAACGATCGGGCCGGTCACGTGGAAACGTGGCGAGATCAATCGCCCACGGCGGGCCGATCATTTTCACGCCGTGGCACGATTCACAATTGGTCGCGTAGAGCGCCGCGCCGTGTTTGATTTGCTCGGGCGGAAAGGTTTTTGCGGCGTCCTGCGCGTTGCTGCCCGCGGCGAGCAGCAACGGCAGTGCGGCCACTATGAAATGAACCCGCATCAATCCGGCATCAATGCAAACGTCCACACCGAACTGCCGCTGGGTACCCGCGTCGCGGCTTGCGCGCGCGGCAGGCTACCCGCCAATCCGGATGCGACGGTGACGTACTGCACGCCCTTGTGCGTGTAGGTGATCGGCGGTGAGTTGATGCTGGAGCTGGTTTTGAACTGCCACAGTTGCTTGCCGGTTTCTTCATCGAGTGCGATGAATTCGCCGGTGGGTTTGCCGGTGAACACAATGCCGCCGTCGGTGACCAGCAGGCTGGCGGAGTTGGCTATATCGGTGATGGGGATTTTCCATTTGAACTTGCCGCTTACCACGTCCATCGCCACGTGATAACCCACCACGTCGCCTGGTTTGATAACGGGCGCGCGGCCCCGGGTGGCGGTATTGGGTTCACCGAGCTTCTGGAATTTGTACGGCACGAATTGCTGTATGCGCGGTAAATCCCAGGTGTTGATATACGCCAGATTGTTCTTCGGGTTAAACGCGAACATGATGGCGTTGGTGCCGCGTTGCGGATACACCTCGACTTCTTCGCCTTTCATCAAACGATCACCAATGCCCGTCAGCACCGGGCGGCCGGTTTTCAGATCGACGTGCGTGGCCCAGTTGATGCGCGTCATGGCGTGCGCGGCGATCAGTTTGCCGTTGGTGCGGTCAATCACGTAGAAGTAACCGTTTTTGTTGCCGTTCATGATGACCTTGCGCATCTGGCCGTCGATGCGCAGTTCAGCCAGCACCAGTTCATTGGTGGCGTCCACGTCATATAAATCGTTCGGCGTGTACTGGTAGTGCCAGACGATCTCGCCGGTTTTGGGCCGGATCGCGACCACGCTGTTGGTGTAGAGCGCGTCGCCGTTGCCGCGATATTTGGCGTCGTACGGGCCGGCGTTGCCCACGCCCCAATACACCAGATCGAGTTCGGGATCGTATGAACCATTCTGCCAGGTGGAGGCGCCGCCGATTTTCCACGCATCGGGGATCGAATCCGCAGTCTTCGGCCAGGTTTCATGGCCAGGCTCGCCCGGCGCGGGAATCATGTGTTTGCGCCACAGTTCGTTACCGGTTTCGGGATCCCA